>NZ_JAGEKK010000008.1:0-241062 GCF_049887855.1 Chryseobacterium sp. NFX27
AATCCTGCTTTTTACTAAAATATCAAAAAAATTCCTGAAAAAACAAATAACGGAAATCTAAACCTGAAAAATTGTAGATCGCAAACTTTGAGACACAAAAAAAGACTGCCCCTTTTGAGACAGCCTCGATTAAGCGGTTTTATCCGTCAGCTTCATCAACGACGTAGTCGAATTCTTTGCTTTCTCAAAATTATCCACTTCCTAAATAACCTTTGCGTTAAAATGAATTTTTAATCCGCAATACTTAGAAGTATCAATCAACTGTGTAAATCCGTGGTTGAAAAACTCATTCAAACCTTAAAAAAGGTGTTTTACCTACCACATAATTAGTCTTTTACCTCTGTTTTCGTTCTGTTGAATTATGGAATTTTGTCCTGTAAAACTAATCCATGAAGGCAGAACCCGAAAAGCCGAAACAGAGTAGGGAAAATTTAAAAACTAATAAAATGAAAAAAGCACTCGTAGTAGGAATCAATGACTATGCACCCATAGGATCAGGCGGACCGGATCTGAACGGCTGTGTGAACGATGCCCGGGACATGGCAAACACATTGGTCATTTGCGGATTTAATCCCGCAAAGATTAAAATTCTCACCAACCAGAATGCCACAAGAGCCAATATACTTAATTACCTGAAAGCATTGGTGAACAGCAGTATAAAAGGAGATTCTCTGGTCTTTTATTATTCAGGACACGGCACCAGAGTGGCCAATATTGGGGCAGATCTGGAAATAGACGGCTTGGACGAAGCGATTTGCCCTCACGATTATGCAAGTGCCGGCGTGATCCGTGACGATGATTTTAAAGCAGTACTCAGTAAAATGAAAGCAGGCGTGAATCTGGAGGTTATTTTTGACTGCTGTCATTCAGGAACAGGAACCAGGAAAATGGATCTCGGACTGGATTTAGAGCTCTCTTATGAAACGCCACGTTTCATCCCACCAATGCTTGAAGATGAATTTTATATGACGTATGCCAGTGAAATGCAGTCTTCTAAAGCTTCTAAAAAAACAACTTCCATGACCAAAGCCTTGATTCCCGTTGCCGGAATGAATCATACGTTATGGGCCGCTTCCAAAGACAACCAGGTATCCATGGAAGGAAATATGAGTGGCCAGATAAGGGGCTACTTCACCTATCACTTCTGTAAAATACTGCGGGCTACCAACGGCAATATTGTCAGGAAAACACTTGATAAACAGGTCGCTATTGCCTTAGCCGCGATGGGGGCTGCCCAGCTCAACCAGACGGAAAGCATTACAGCAGAATTTTCTCAAAAAATATTTTCGTAAACATCAAATCACTGGCGGAATCCGAAAAGCCATCCAAAGAGTAGGAAAAAACTGATTAAAAACTAATAATCATGTCTAAAACTGACAATAACAAGCCAATGACAGCGGAAGAAGTATCAAGACTTAAAACCGTTAAAGCAAAATCAACTGAAAAATTGACAAATGCCGAAAAATCAACCAGCCAGGGACCTGCCATAGAAACCATTGACGGAAGGTCTTTTCCCAAAGGAATGAAATCGATAGGAATGCCTGCCGGTGAAAAAGCAGCAGAAGGAAAAGTACTCGAAACCGATCACTTCTACCCTACCCATTCAGATTTTGAATACCAGCCTAAACTGGAAGCTAAAAAGGACCGTAAACCAAAATTCATTGACAGAGAATCTTTCTTATCTGCAGAAGGGGTAAAAACTATATTCGGTCCCGATCAGAGAAAGGTATATAATTCCACAGCTTATCCATGGAGATGCGTGGGAAGAGTAGAAAGTGCTTTAGGTTCAGGAAGCGGGGTAATGATTGGTCCGAGACACCTCCTTACCTGTGCCCACATTGTGGACTGGCAACCTAATAACACCACAGGCTGGCTAAAATTCACTCCTATGTATTATAACGGAAGTGCTCCGTACGGAAGCGCATGGGGTGCATTAACCTATTATAAGTATAAAGTAGCCGGACCAACCATAGATTCCACAGAAATTCAATATGATTATGTTGTGATTGTTCTCGACAGACGTATCGGAGACAATATAGGATGGCTGGGTGCGAAATCATATTCCGATTCATGGGATGGTGGTGCCTACTGGACTCATGCAGGTTATCCGGGAGATCTAACAGGAACCCAGAGACCAACCTATCAGACCGGTATTGCTTTAGACGGAGACTTCTGGAGTGCTGATGATAATGAAAGCATGAGCCATAAAGCAGATATCTGGCCGGGGCAAAGCGGTGGTCCGTTCTGGGGATATTGGGATGGAGCTCCCTATGCAGTAGCAACACAAAGTGCCCATAATTCAAGTGAAAATTTTGCAAGCGGCGGCTCTGACCTTGTTAATCTGGTGATCAAAGCAAGAAACGAACATCCTTAACCAATTATTTTCTTAAGTGAAGAGCCGGGCCAGTGTCCGGCTTTTTGTTGTATTAGATTTTAGTTTAAAAACACAATACAAAATTTTGACAGAAAAAACACCTGATAAATCCTGTTTGACTACACTATTAACAGATATACTAACTCGACAAAAACGGAATGAGTTCGATAGAAGTTTACATCAGGCAAGGTACTCATATGATTACTTTACCTCTATATAAATAAAATATTTTAATACATTTGTTTAAAACATATTCTGAATGAATTTCGAGCAGATCAACTTACATCTTGAGGCCTACAAAGAACACGATCAGATCCTGGATGCCGCTAAGTTTTTAATCCATTCCTTTGACCTGGAACATGAAAATTTTGCCGGTTTCGGATTCCGGGAAGAGCTCTCTCCCACTTCCATGCTTTTGACGGCGGAAGGAATATTGGGCGGTCCTCAGACCGTAATGATCCCCAAGAATTTATTTGATTTTGATCTGAACCTCGTCCTGAATATGGTCGCCCACGAAATGCTTCACGTCCGTCAGAAAGCTCCCGGGCTGGTCATCGAAGACAAAAATGAAAGGGAATTTCAGGCCTATTATGAAATGCTTTTCCATAAAGTCTTTCCACAGATCCCGGAAGTCTCGGATCATTATAAGAAATTCTTTGGAGGCCAGGCACTGGAATATTACAGGAGAATGGGCGAAGGATCGGAACTGCAGCAGAAATATGCATCAGAAAAAGCAGAAGTAGAACATTTAATCAATTCATTATCATGACTATAAAGCCGGAAATATCCTGGACAGACTTTGAAAAAATAGATATACGATGCGGAACGATAATTTCAGTTACCGATTTTGAGAAAGCAAGAAACCCTTCTTACCAACTGGAAATTGATTTTGGTGATCTGGGAATCAGAAAATCAGCGGCACAAATTACTGCTTTTTACCGGAAAGAAGATTTAATCGGAAAACAGATCTTAGCCGTCGTCAACTTTCCCAAAAAACAGATTGCCAATTTTTTCAGCGAATGCTTGGTATTGGGCGTTTACGGAGAGGACAAAAAGGAAGTGACATTACTGACAACATCACTTCCCACTAAAAATGGTTTCCAAGTAGGTTAAACCTATTGATGCAATGTTTTTGTTCCCAGATTGGTAATCTGTCCAAAGGTCACCGAAACATTACCCGTGCTTTCGTCTACATACCCGGTACTGTTACTTGCGTCATAAGAGACGGTATAAGTGCCCTGAGACAGGCCGGAAAACATAAAGAATCCATCATTGTTGGGTATTGCCGTTGCAATGGTATCTGAGGCCACAATTGCATGCACTACCGCGTCTGCTGCCTGTGGCTGTACATAACCTTTTATCTGCCCGTTTGTTAATTCAGAAAAAGTCCTAATCACCGGCTTCAGAATGTATGATCCGTTTCCGGTGCTCACAATAGATCTTCCGGCATCAAAATCTATCCATACCGTATAAGCTCCGTTGGCTTCTAACGTCTGATGCCAGTTAAATTTAAGACCGCTCTGTTCGGCAGAAGGAGTTTGCAATGAATAGGTTACCCCATTAGCAGCCAAGGTATTATTAGGGCCTAAAACCATCCTCATCTGAGAAATATTTCCTGCCGGCAGCACTGCCTGTCCTAAAACAACATCCGCCCCATTTTTAAAATTAAGAAGATTATAAACTCCCGGACTTGGAAAATTGAGTGGAGTCCACTGGCCATTGCTGTTGATTTCAATTCTCTGAATATCTATATTAACAGCATCATACGCGGCGGGGCCATCTGTAAGCCTCACATTCACTGTAGCAGTATCACTTCCTTCGGAATCATTACACGAAGCCAGAAAAAGTATACCTATACTGCTTCCTATCATTAATAATTTTTTCATAAAATAGTATTTTGTCTGTTCTGTAAAAACGTTTTTGATAATTATTTTATTATGTCATATATTTCAGTCTTAAAAACAAGAGAATGATACAGCACATCCCCCTGGAAAAAATTTTATTCCTCGATATCGAAACTGTTCCCGGTGCGCCATCCTGGGACGTATTATCTGAAGCGGAGCAGATGCTTTGGGAAAAGAAAACAAGGTTTCAGAGAAAAGAAGACGTCAGTGCAGCGGAATTCTATGACCGTGCCGGCATTATGGCCGAGTTTGGAAAGATTATCTGCATCACAATCGGAATGGTAGAAAAGAATGAAACCTTAAAAATTAAGAGCTTTTCGGGTCATGATGAGAAGAAGCTGCTTCAGGAATTCGGAGAGATCTTCAACAGCCCGAGACTGAATAATGTAATTCTCTGTGCCCATAACGGAAAAGAGTTTGATTTTCCCTGGATTGCAAGAAGGTATCTGATCAATAGGATGCAGCCTCCGGTTCCTTTCCAGATGTTTGGAAAAAAGCCATGGGAGATTCCGCATATTGATACAATGGAGCTTTGGAAATTCGGAGATTATAAAAGTTTTGTTTCTCTGGAATTGCTGGCTCATGTCTTCGGAATTCCTACGCCTAAAGATGATATAGACGGTTCAATGGTTTCATCAATCTACTACATAGAAAAAGACTTGCAGCGAATTGTTGACTATTGTGAAAAAGATGTCTTAACTTTGGCAAATGTTTTCCGGCGGATGCGTCAGGAAGATTTGTTGAAAAGGAATATCAATCTAGATTAAAAAATGAAATTTACAGACGATCAAATTGCTGACATTGGTGAGGAAATCATCAGCGTCTTAAAATCCGTATACGACCCGGAAATTCCGGTAGATATTTACGAGTTAGGACTGATATATGATGTACAGATCTCCGAGGATGGCGATGTAAAAATTATAATGACCCTTACTACCCCGAACTGTCCGGTTGCAGAAAGCCTGCCACAGGAAGTAAAAGACAAGGTAGGAGAAGTGGAAGGAGTGAAAAGCGTAGATTTAGAGCTTACTTTTGAACCAAGCTGGAATAAGGATATGATGAGTGAAGAAGCAAAGTTTGAATTGGGAATGCTTTAAGAAGGATGTAAGCAGGAAGATGGAGGTTTCAGAGTTCATAAAGCCACTTTCTTCCATATAAAAACTCCTTTTTTTACGCTAATACAATACAAACCCCGGAAATTTCCGGGGTTTTCTATTTTAAGATTAAAATATCTTTGCTTGTAAGTTCAGATGATTAAAAGAGAAAAGTTTTTAAAATCAAGCTACCAGAAATAATAAGACTAATAGTAGCTTCCGGCCTCCCTCTTCCATTTTCGTGCTTTTGTTAATTCTCTTTCGCAATCTCTTTTCCTTCTCTCCGGCTCCATTCGCTCCATGAGCCTACATACAGATCAGGAATTGGGAAGCCTGCATAATCCAGTGCTAAAATAGTATGGCAAGCCGTAACGCCAGATCCGCAATGGATGATGAGATGTTGAGGTTTATCTTTTAAAAGTTCCTTATATTTTTCTTTTAAAACTTCAGGCTTAAGGAAGTTTCCATGCTCATCAAGGTTTTCAGAAAAAGGAATATTAATTGCTCCCGGAATGTGTCCGGCTACCAGATCAATCGGCTCAGATTCACCTTTATAGCGGTAAGCATCCCGTACATCTATAACCGTTGAAGAACGGCTTATTATCTCATTTTCAACATATTCCAAAGCTTTAAAAGGAAGAAGCCAGCCTTCCTTTTTAATGACTGAAGATTTTTCAAAGGTTTCTTCACCGGATGAAAATTCTATACCTTCTTTCTCCGCAGACTGTATTCCGCCATCCAGCACCTGAACTTTTTCAAATCCGAAAGATCTCAGCATCCACCAGGCTCTTGCTGCTGCATTAGCTCCGTTTTTATCATCGTAAATAACAATATGAGCATCTTCTGATGCTCCAAGATTTGACAATGTTACAGCAAATTTTGCAGTATCCGGAAGCGGATGTCTTCCTCCAAAAGCGGCATCTTCCCCAATCTCAGCCAGATCTTTATCCAGATCTATAAAACGGGCTCCTTTGATATGTTTTTCAAGATAGTTTTGATATACGTCTTTTCCTACTCTGGCATCAAGGATGATGAGGTTTGGATTCTGAAAAATATTTTTTAGTTCGGATGATAAGATTATTGGTGACATTCTGCTGATTTTGGAGTTAGATGATATGTTTTGGCTAAAGCCGATCGAGTTTTAATACGGGAAAGCGGGTTAAAACCCGCTCCTGTTGATATTATTTGTTCCACAGGTTGTGCAGATTTCAATACTTTAAAAGTAATCTGATCTGCTTCATCTGCCTGATTTGCGGGATGATATTTCTTAATTAAAAATGAAAAATATCCTTCGCCTTATTATATGAGCTTTCGAAATTTAACAGATTCAGTTTGTGCTCTGCTTTTTCTACGCTCATAAAATTGATTACCTGTTCTGTAGGCATATTTCCTACCAGATCATCTTTGGCCATAGGACATCCCCCAATTCCTTTGATGGCACTGTCGAATCTTCTGCAGCCTTTATCATATGCAGCTTTCAGTTTTGAATAGGAATCTTCATAACGGTTATGAAAATGTCCTCCAAAATTGATCTCAGGGTATTTTGACGGAATTTTTTCAAATAAAAGGGCAATGGTTTCAGGAGTGGCAACACCAGTAGTGTCCGAAAGCAAAACATCTTTAATTCCAATCTCTGAAAATCTTTTGGCCCAAAAATCCACATCTTCCCATTTCCACATTTCTCCATAAGGATTTCCAAAAGCCATAGAAAAATAGATATTCAGCTGCTTTCCTTCACTTTTAACAAGCTCAAGCATCCTGATGATCTCGCTAAAAGCCTCTTCCTGGTTTTTGTTGGTATTCCTGTGCTGGAATGTTTCCGAAATAGAGAACGGGAAGCCTAAAATATCTACGCTCTGATGTTTTAATGCTTTTTCAGCGCCTCTGAAATTTCCGATGATTGCAGAAACTTTTGTTTTGGATAAAGATTTATCAATATTTTCAGCTACCTCATCGGAATCGGCCATCTGTGGAATTGCTTTCGGGGAAACAAAGCTCAGACAGTCCAATACATCAAAGCCAACCTCCATCAGTGAGTTGATATAATCTATTTTTTTGCCGGTAGGAATAAATTCTCCCCAACCCTGCATGGCATCTCTAGGACATTCAGTAAGAAACATTTTTACTTTTGATTTTCTCAAATATAATAAAACTAAACAAGTTTATAGATGAGGCATACAAATCTAACATTATTTTGATTTTCAAATATTTATATTTAATTTAAAATTTCGATAACTGATATATAAGTCCGGATAAACCAGACCAGACGTGAAAACCTTTGTTTATCTCCAATATTCTGATTCAAAAAATAGCTAGGTTAATGATTTTACAATCGTGATCAGACTCATTACAATTACCACTACACCCACTACCGCAAACATTTTTTTGGCAGGAAGACGTGAGGCAAACATCGCTGAAAAGGGAGCTGTAAAAACGCCTCCCAGAAGAAGCCCCAGAACAATGTTCCAGTGATGAATTCCAATGGTAAAAATAAAGGTTAATGCACTGACCACGGTCAGTAAGAATTTAGCCACAGTAGAGCTCCCCACTACATATCTGGGCGTTCTTCCCTCTTTAATCAGGGTTCCCGTCACAAGCGGTCCCCAGCCTCCTCCGGCAAAAGAATCAATAAAGCCGCCTGCCAATCCCAATATTCTGAGGTTGGTTGTCTTTTTTTGCCTGCTGTTTCCTGATTTTTTATTTTTCCCTTTAAAAGCATTTTTAAGAATGTTGATTCCCAAATAAAGAGTGTAGAAGGCAATGACCGGCTTCACAATATGAGCATAATGTTCCCCGAAATGAGACAGCGCAAAAGCTCCGGTAAAAGCTCCCACTGCCGCTACAGGAAATAAAGCCAAGACCATTTTTTTGTTGACATTCCCTAATTTATAATGACTGATACTTCCTGCTGCCGATGTGAACGATTCAGCGGAATGAATACTTGCACTCACCACCGGAGGCGGAACATTCAGAAGCAAAAGAATTGTTGTACAGATCACTCCATATCCCATCCCCATAGAACCGGCAACAATTTCTGCCAGAAATCCGGCCAGCAGCATCCAGTAAAAAATATGTCCGTCTTTACTGAGGAAACTTTGAATATCTCCGGACAGGTTAAACTGGTAAATGATCAGCACAAGGACAACAATAAGTGTCAGGACACCTATGATACCAAGGTAAATATTAGCTCTTCTCTGTACTGTCTTGGTGATGCTGATTAGTTTTTCCATCTCCAGTTTTTTTTCAGGCTGATCCCCCTTTTCCCCCAGGTATTGCGTCGTAAGCCTGTTCAGCTCTTTTACTTTATAGGTAAAGTCTCCTTTTAACTGATTACGGATGTTTTGCATGTTGTCTAAGAGCCCATCCATTTCTTCATCGGGAATTGTTTCCGTTAAAATCTCACGCAACCGCTTGGCTACCGTTGGTGATTTTCCATTGGTAGAAACTGCAATTTTAAGATTTCCTTTTCTTACAATGGAGCCCAGATAGAAATCACACAGATCCGGTTTATCGGCAATGTTGACCAGTGTATTATTTTGATGAGCCCTGTCACGGATCTGCTCAGCGATAAAAATATCATTAACCGCTACAATCGCAAGATCGGCACTGTTAAAATCATTATCCGTAAAAGATCTCTCGTGCAGGGTAAGGTTGGGATAATTCTTTTTGAGTTCTTTAACCTGGTCACTAATTTCCAGTGCTACCAGCTTAATGCGCGCTCCCGGAGAATTGGCGAGAACAGATTCCAGTTTTTCCAGAGCAATATTGCCTCCGCCAATGATGAGCAGGGATAATTCCTCCAGTTTTAAGAATATGGGATATAAAAAGTTACTCATCTTATTTAAAGTTTTAGATCATAGGTAAATGCGAGATAATACAGCCCTCCAATCTCGGGTCCTGCGGCATACTGAAGATACCGGCGGTTAAGCAGATTCGTTGCCCCTATTTTAACGCTTGCTTTTATTTCAGGAATTCTCCACGTTGCCTGCGCATCAATGGTATAATAGGCCGGAATATTACCGGAGGCTAGCGGGCTTTCCCATAAGAAACCGTCCTGCCATCTTGCAGCAATTGTAAATCCTATATTTTTGATGATCTCTCTGTTTCCAACACTTAAATTGACGGCCCATTTAGGTGTATTGAAAGCCGTAATAAAAAGGTCTGAAGTATTAGTTGAAACAAGGTCATTGTACGAAACGTTGACGTTCACATTATAATTTTTCACCAGATTATACCGGATTCCCAAAGATGTTCCGAGGCTTTTGTATTTACTGGTGCTATTGGTGTATACTCTGTACCGGTCCTGTTTAGTTCGGTCAAGCATCGCTAAAACTGCATTATCACTACCTATATTTTCATTTTTTGGAACAGCTACTTCCACCTGTCCCAGAAAACCTTCATACACGTTATAATAAAAGTCCCAGTCAATGACCAGCCTGCTGCTGAATAAAGCCGATTTATAGCCTATTTCGAAAGAGGTTACCTTTTCCGGCTGTAATCTCGGAAGGTTGGCAGCGGTCAAAAGATTTCTGTTTTTCATCGCAGCCTGGTTCTGATTAAACCCACCATCTATATCTTTATTAACTGCAGAAATGAATTGATCAATAGAAGCCAGCGTATATGAATTTTCAAGATATCCCAACCCCTCATTAGCCTTCAACAGCCCACCTACCCTTCTTACATTTCCGTTGTTCACGAATGAAAGGGCTTCAAACAGAGAAGGAAAACGGTAACCATTTTGAACAGAGACCCGGAAATTATGTTGGTTAACCGGAGAATAAACTACGCTTACCCTTGGATTTAACTTAGTTTCAAACTCCGGATTTCGGTCGGCACGAAGCGCCAGATTTACTTTTAGCTGATCGCCGAAAAAAACTTTGGTAAATTGGGCAAATGCACCATATTTCTGGTAAATGACGTTGCTCCCGAAGGTTCCGTCAGATAAAGGGATATTCCTATCACTGACTGGCCTGTCAAAATCAACAAAATTATTTCCGTCAGGAGTAATGCTGTAAAGACGGTAATCTGCGCCGACAAGAAGATTAAAAACTTTTACAAGTCTTGTAAAGTCGTAAGTGATTTCTCCCTGATAAAAACGGGATTTCTGTTCAAGTTTTGCTCCTCCTGTAGCCGGTGCTCCGGCAATTCCGGAATTAGCAGAATCCCAGTTATTGATCCCGATGATCGTATTCTTTAACTGCTCAAATGCTGCCGTCCCGGGAACAGCCCTGTTTTTATCGGCTTCCCGTCTGGCCAAAATAAAAGCGTCATTCAGATTCACTCCCGAATTAAGTCTGTCCTGCAAAACAGTCTGAAAAATATTTTTCCAGTTTCCATTGGAAAGATGGGTAAGATCCAGATTATCCGCTAAAGGCTTCAGATTATACGAGTCCCCGGTATTTTCTATGGACATATACGCCCTGAATGTCAGCTCCTTACCCGTCAATTCTACTTTATGGTTCTGAACGGTTGCATTCTGAAGACGGATCTTATTTCCTCTCTGAAAGGTACCATCCAGCAGGCCATAACGGTAAACGTAAGAGGTCCTCCACTGATCTCCAAAACGGTAGTATAATCCGGCATCAAATTTCACATTCTTCACTTCAGGACTTATCAGATCTTTTTCATCATATCCTGTCCTTGATATGTTAAAAGTAGTCGGTTTTCCGTTGTAATTTACTTTTACAGAGGTACGGTTGTTCCTTTCATCACCATATTTATTCCAGAGATCTTCAGCCGGATTGCTGGCCAGGGAGAAGTTGGGATTGGCGGTCATCAGTGAATTTGGATTCTGGTCCGTACGGTTATCCGAGATCCAGTCAACTCCGCTGAAATAGGAGGCATTGATCTTTACAGCAAAATTCTTATTAAAAACTTTAGCAATTCTGACGGCACTTTCTCCTAAGGCAGCTGTTTTATGATTCACATGATCCACATGGTTCACACCGCCTCTGAAATAAAGACTGATTCCTTCTGAGGTAAACGGATCTTTTGTCTGAAGGCTCGCCAATCCGTTCACAGCGTTCATTCCATACAAAGCAGAAGCAGCTCCGGGAGTAATCTCCATGGACTGGATGTCCAATTCTGTCGGGCCTATGGCATTTCCCAGTGGGACTCCAAGTGTGGCAGACTGTACATCTACACCATCTACCAGCTGCATGAATCTGAAGTTATTCGGAGAATTGAATCCCCTGGAATTGGGAACTTTTAAAGTAAGGCTTGAGGTTAAAAGCTGCAGACCTTTTACATTTTCCAATGTTTCGTAGAAGGAGGCGGCCGGACTTTCCCGGATGGTTTTAATATCAATTTTTTCAATAGCAATGGGCGACCTCAGTATTTTTTCGGGAACACGTGAAGCGGAAATAACCACTTCATTAATGATGGTATTCTGAGGATTCAATTCTACTGCAATTTTACTGGACAATGACAGGATTTCAGTAGTCTGAGTGGCAAATCCTTCCTTGGCAATGACAATTCTGAAGGGTATCTTCACCCTTGTTCGAAGCCGAAAGTTCCCATCCTGATCAGTTATTGCCGTCTCCTGAGTATGTTCTACGCGGATGTTTGCTCCGGCAATTCCTTTTTGGGAGTCTGTATGTCTGATCATTCCGCTTACTTCAATAAGCTGCTGCGCCTGTACGAGGCCGGCGAAGGAAAGGGTAAACAGTATAAGATGGATTTTTTGTTTAAAATGTGGATGGTGTATGAATTTCACTTGTTTCTTATTTAGGGTTGAAAATGATTTTATGCGTCGTCAAGTAATGAACAGCACATACACATTCGGAGCCCTAAAAGATTCTGATCACGTTTTTTAGCTTTTTTCTGTCTGTAAAGGAGATTGGTCATATTTTTTTATTTTACGGTTTGCAAATAGTGGCAGGAGAAATCACCGAAGGTCTCTTCTTCATTTCTCTGCTCTGAATAGATTCTGAAAAGCTGGTCAAGGGTGTCTATGATTTCTTCTTCACCTATATTTTCCCTGAATTTTGTATTCAGACGCATTCCGAGCCTGTCACCACCGATATGAAGATTATATTTGCCATACGCTGTACCCACGAATCCAATTTCTGCATTGGGTGATCTTCCGCATCCGTTGGGACAGCCTGTCATTCTGATGGTAATATCCTCGTTCTGAAGTCCGTATTTTTCAAGGACGGGCTCTATTTTTGTAACTAAAGAAGGTAAATAACGCTGAGCCTCCGCCAAAGCCAACGAACATGTATTCAATGCTACACAGGCGACGGAATTTTTACGCAGAGCACTGGCTTCGTCAGTATAAGTGGATATTCCTGATTCTTTGAGCAGGGATTCAATTTCAGCTTTATCTTCTTCGAGAATATCAGAAAGGATGAGATTTTGATTGCAGGTAAAACGGAAACTGACTTTTCCGGTTTCAGCAATTTTTAACAGTCCTGACTTTAAAGGATATTCTGCCGTATCAAGAACCCGTCCGTGTTCTACGAATAAAGTATAAAACCATTTCCCTTCATGGTTCTGTACCCAGCCGTAACGGTCTTTTCTCTGCTCAAACTTAAATTCCCTTGCCGTTTCAAAATTAAAACCGCATCTTTTTTCTACTTCAGCTCTATACCCTTCAACCCCCAGTTTATCTATTGTATATTTTAACCTTGATAATTTTCTGTCGCTTCTGTTCCCAAAGTCGCGCTGTACCGTAATAATTTCATATACCGCTTTCAAAACTTTTTCCTCCGTATCCACAAAACCAAGCAGAGATGCCAGCCGGGCATACGTCGCTTCATTTCCGTGTGTAGCACCCAATCCTCCGCCGGCAGCAATATTATAACCGGCAATTTTGTTATTTTCAATGATAGCGATCAGTGCTATATCATTAATAAAAACATCCACATCATTATTGGGTGGAACAGCAATTCCGATTTTCAGTTTTCTGGGCAGATATCTGTCCTGATACAAAGGATCTTCCTCTGTTTTTCTGTCAACTACCAATTCATCGTCAATC
Source organism: Chryseobacterium sp. NFX27 (assembly GCF_049887855.1). Classification (NCBI taxonomy): domain Bacteria; kingdom Pseudomonadati; phylum Bacteroidota; class Flavobacteriia; order Flavobacteriales; family Weeksellaceae; genus Chryseobacterium; species Chryseobacterium sp. NFX27. Next base: position 13,351 of record NZ_JAGEKK010000008.1, read on the forward strand.
CACAGATCATAATACGATTTTGTTTTAGGCAGACACATTTCACTGATCTTCCCTGCCAGTTCGTAAGCTTCCTGATGCAATGGTGATTCGGAAGGATTTGAGGTACAGGTCACATTTCTGTTCACATCACCGCAGGCTGCAATGGAATCCAGATGCTGGAGATTGAAACTCTGAATGGTAGGTTTTACATGAGATTTTAAAATCCCGTGCAGCTGAATGGTTTGGCGTGTCGTAATTTTAATTACTCCCGTGGAATGATCTTCTGCAATTTCATGAAGTCCTGCCCATTGTTCTGAAGTTAAAAACCCTCCGGGAAGCCTCAGCCTGATCATATAGGAATATAGCCACTCCAACTTTTTTGCGACTCTTTCTTCACGTCTGTCCCGGTCATCCTGCTGATACATTCCATGGAACTTGATGAGGGTTTGATCATCTTCTCTGATGGCTCCCGTAAAATCGTCCAAAAGGCTTTCCTTTAAGGTTCCCCTTAGCCCGTTACTGGCTGTTTTTATCCTTTCTACAGACGAAAGGTTATTCTTATCTGTCATATTGATCCGTTTATGATTTAGTATACATCTTTTACATATCTGCCGCTCAGTTCCAGCTCTTCCAGGTAATTCCGGGCTTCTTCCAAACTTTGTTTCCCTTTATCCTGAATGATGTTCAGAATGGTTTTTTCAACATCTTTACTCATGGGATCCCTGGTTCCGCATACATAAAGTGATGCTCCGCTTTCCAGCCAGTGATAAACCTCCTGTGCTTTTTGCTCCAGCCTGTGCTGAACGTATATTTTTTCGTCAGTATCTCTTGAAAAAGCAAGGTCCAGATGAGTTAATGTTCCGGTTTTCAGAAAGTCCTGAATTTCTGCCTGATAAAGAAAATCTGAAACAAAAGTCCGGTCTCCGAAAAAGAGCCAGTTTCTTCCTTCCGCTCCAATGGCATCGCGCTCGTACAGAAAAGATCTGAAAGGCGCAATTCCTGTTCCCGGGCCAATCATAATGACGTCTTTATCCGGTTGGGGTAGTCTGAAATGCTTGGCTTCCTGAATATAGAATTCAAGATCTTCTCCTTCCTTAAATTCAGCAAGGAAACTGCTGCAGAGTCCATTCTGCTTTTTATCATTAATAAAAAACTCAGATTTTGTTACTGTAATGTGGATTTCGGTATTCCCATGAGCTTCCAGCGATGAAGAAATGGAATACAAACGCGGAGACTGTCCGGTTAAAACCTTAAGTACCTGTTCAAAATCCTCTGCATTTTTCACCGGATAGATCCGCAGCAGATCAAGAAGGCTTAATCTTACTTCAGGAATATGCTGTCCTGTGATTTCTGCATATTGAGCCACTGTACTTTTAAGCAGATAACTGATATTAAGATGTTTGTAAAGAAGTTCTTCTGCAACGGCTGTAATTTTTGCTGTTTTAATCTGTTTCTGAGGATCAATTCCGGTCAGGGTAATAATTTCCTCAACTTCTTCTTTCGGGTTAAAGGCTATAACACCCAATGCATCACCCGGACTGTAGATTAAAGGTTCTTCCGTCTCTATTTCAATATGATAGGTTTCTTTATCAGATCCTATATCATTTAAATTGATGATTGTTGAAATTTTTCCCCGGTATTTCTTTCTTCCTGCCGATATTTTTGACGTGGCTGTATTTTTCCGGCTGCTTTCCTTTGTTTTATTAGCCACATCAAGAATATGTTCCGCCCAGACATGAGCTTCCTGTTCATAATCGATATCACATTTTTTCAGAGGAAGAATCCGCTGTGCTCCCAGTACTTCAAAACGGGAATCGATATCTTCGCCTGTTTTGCAGAACAACGGATAGCTGCTGTCTCCCAGAGCAAGGACTCCGAATTTCAAATTACTGATGTTCAAGTCATTTTCATGAATATGATCATAAAACTTCTTCGCAAGAATGGGTGGCTCACCTTCTCCCTGGGTGCTGATAATGATAAAGAAAAGGTCTTCTTTAGCAAGATCTTTAGGCTTATACTGGGAAAGATCTGCCAGCTTTACCTGAATGCCTTTTTTCTTGATGATACCGGCAAGTTCTACCGCAAGTTTCTTACTGTTTCCGGTTTCAGTACCATAGGTAAGGGTAATTTTCTTTGCTGAAGACGTTTCCGCATGAATAGCCGAAGGAAGGAGTTCCTGCACGACCGATGATCCTGCAAGGCCTGCCAGAAAACCGCTGGCCCAGACGGCTTCATCTCTGGAAAAATCGACGGATATTTCTTTAAGCGCTTTTAGTTTAGTTTCAGACAGCATATTCGAATAGATTTTGATGATTTGACACTAAGGTTCCGTTCGTTACAGATTTAAAATAAATCCCTTCCTGTATAGGTAATTTCAGCCACGAAAACTCTTCATGCAGATTAACCACTTTTCCTATCACGACCAATGATGGCGATACAAAGTCTTTACTGCCCAATTTTGTGTGAAAATCTTCTATAGATGAGGTATATACTTTCTGATAAGGTGTGGTAGCCTGTTCAATGACCGCTATTTTTTTGCCATCGGTCTTGCCTAATGCCAAAAATTTCTCTATCAATCCATTAAGGTTTCCTTTAGACATATAAAAGACAAGGGTATCTTCTGATGTTCCCAATTCTTTCCAGTATTCATCACTGAGAATTTCTGTTTTATAATAGGTAAGGAAACGGACTGATGTGGCATATCCCCTTGCCGTTAAAGGTATTCCGGCATAGGCGGCGGCTCCTGAAGCTGCTGTAATTCCCGGTATAATTTCAAATGTGATATGATGTTCTTTAAGAGCTTTCAATTCGTCCAGTACATTGGAAAAAAAGGAGATATCCCCACCTTTAAGCCTTACCACGGTTTTTCCCCGGGAAGCATGGTCAACAATTAATGTATTGATGCGGGACTGTGGTGTAGAGGCATTCTTACTGCATTCTTTTCCAACATATATAATTTCGCTGTTTTTATTGGCGTAACGGCTTATTATTTCAGGACTTACCAGACGGTCACATAGGATAACATCGGCAGCAGCAATGGCTTTTACCGCTTTTACCGTGATCAGATCAGGGTCGCCGGGTCCTGCACCGACAAGGAAAACCTGTGGTGAATTACTATTTTGTTTCATTTTTAATTTCTTTATTAGGGGTGGCTAGAACAGTCCTTCAACGGAAAGGTACCTTTCACCTGTATCATAGTTGACCGTTAGAATGGTAGATCCTTCGGGAATTTCAGGCAGTTTCTTCGCTACTGCAGCTAAAGCAGCTCCTGTGGAAATTCCAACGAAAAGGCCTTCTTTTTTAGCAGCATTTTTTGTGTATTCAAAAGCTTCGTCTTTATTGATCTGAACAATTTCATCCAGTAGAGCTGTATCAAGTATGGAAGGGATGAATCCGGCACCCAGACCCTGTAAAGGATGTGGAGCGGGAGTACCTCCGCTGAGTACGGGAGACAGCTCGGGCTCAACAGCAATTACTTTGATATTGGGAAGCTCCTGCTTAAGGACCTGTGCAATTCCTGTGATATGTCCTCCGGTTCCAACTCCGGTGATCAGGTAGTCTAATCCATCCGGAAAGTCTTCCAGAATTTCCCGGGCAGTGGTTTCAACGTGCACTTTCACATTAGCCGGATTATCAAACTGTCTCGGGATCCATGAATTTGGGGTTTCTTTTGCCAGTTCTTCAGCTTTTTCAATAGCGCCTTTCATTCCTTTTTCTCTGGGAGTCAGAACGAATTCTGCTCCATATGATTCCATAATTTTACGGCGTTCCAAACTCATACTTTCGGGCATCACGAGAATCAGCTTATAGTTTTTTACAGCGGCTACCAGGGCAAGGCCAATTCCAGTATTCCCGCTTGTAGGTTCTATAATTACACTGTCTTTATTTAAAATACCTTTAGATTCGGCCTCTTCAATCATGGATAAAGCGATTCTGTCTTTGATGCTTCCGCCAGGATTAGCCTTTTCCAGCTTGATCCAGACATCATGCCCGGCACCGAAAAGTTTATTAATTTTTACAACCGGGGTATTACCGATGGTTTCTAATGCGTTTTGGAACTTCATACCGATTCAGTTTTATGTTGTTTTTTGCTGTTTAAATTACAAATGTTAAAGATTCAGGAAGAGGTCCGTTATCTTTTATTTTTATTTCACTTTTATTATAGACCAGGGAACTGGAGGGTACATTTTGGGTGATCCATACATTTCCTCCAATGATACTGTCTCTGCCAATGGTTGTGTCTCCTCCTAAAATGGTTGCCCCTGAATAAATGATCACGTGATCTTCAATATTGGGGTGTCTTTTCTCATTGGCCTTATCTTTTGAAACATGTAAAGCTCCCAGTGTTACTCCCTGATATAGTTTCACATGATTGCCAATAACTGTTGTTTCTCCGATCACGATCCCTGTTCCGTGGTCGATAAAGAAATGTTCGCCAATGACGGCACCCGGATGAATATCTATTCCCGTCCTGCTGTGTGCATATTCTGAGATGACGCGCGGCAAAATCTTTATTTCCTGAATCCAGAGCTGATGCGAAATTCTATAGACATAGGTTGCAAAAAAGCCCGGATATGAAAGCAGAATTTCCTCTAAAGATTCTGTAGCAGGATCAAATTCCAGTATAGATTCTGCATCGAGAATCAATTTATCATAGATATCAGGCAGGGCCATAAAAAAAGCATTGGTCTGATTTTCAGAGGAAACCTGGTCGGTCACGGTACTTTCTAATAGATCAAAAAGAAGTTTACCCAGCTTTTCAAAATCATTATAAAGCTGATCATCCGTGTTGATCTGTTTGGGAAGAAACATAAGATTGTACAGCTCTGTGACAAAATCTTCCATTTTTTTATAATCAAAGAACCGGGTGGAACTGATCTGCTTTTTTTCAAGGATTTTCTTAATAAAAGGATCTGATATCTTCATTTCTACTGAATTATACAGGCCGCAACGGTAGCATTGGATGTTTCATCTACCAAAATGGCGGATCCTGTTTTTTTATTACTTATAAAATCATCAAACACCAAGGGCTGTGCTGTCCGTATCGTTACTTTAGCAATTTCGTTGAGCTGTATATCTTCTTCAGCGGTTTCTTTTTCCAGCGTATTGACGTTGATCTTGTAATCGACCTGTTTTATCACAGCTTTTAATTGTCTGCTGTGATGTTGCAGCAGATATTTATTACCCGGCTGCAGGGCTTTATGATCAAGCCAGCACAGTAATACTTCTATTTCTTTTTCAACATTGGGAAGTTCTTCTGCCGAGGTAAAGAAATCGCCTCTGCTTACATCTATATCTTCTTTAATCTGAATTACAACAGGCTGTCCTTCAAACGCTTCCTGCACCTCAGCGCCATTCACCTCTATTGCAGAAATTTCTGTGATGATACCTGCCGGAAGTATGGCTATTTTATGACCTTTCTGAAAGCTTCCGCTTACGATTTGTCCGGCATAACCACGGTAATCATGTAATTCTTCGGTCTGCGGACGGATAACATACTGCACCTGAAAACGGCTGCCATTGTTCTGTACCTGATCAAGCTGTACTTCTTCCAGGTATTCAAGAAGAGAGCTTCCTTTATACCAGTCCGTAACAGGAGATAAGGAAACAATATTATCCCCTTTCAATGCAGAAATCGGAAAATAGGTAACATCATTTAAGCCCAGCTCTTCTGCGATCTTAGAATAATCAGCTTTTATAGTTTCAAAAACATCTTCCGAATAATCCACCATGTCCATTTTGTTGATGGCGACAGCTACCTTTTTCAGTTTTAGCAATGAAGCTATAATGGAGTGTCTCCTCGTCTGCTCAATAACTCCTTTACGGGCATCTATGAGAATGACCATGAGATCCGAATTAGAAGCTCCGGTAATCATATTGCGGGTATACTGAACATGTCCCGGAGCATCTGCAATAATAAATTTTCTTTTTGATGTCGAAAAATATCGGTAAGCGACATCAATGGTGATCCCCTGCTCTCTTTCAGCACGGAGCCCATCCGTTAAAAGAGCAAGATCTACCCCATCATCGTTTTTGTTTTTTGAATGTTTTTCAAGTACTTCCAGCTGGTCCTGTAAAATACTCTTGCTATCGTAAAGCAGTCTTCCGATGAGGGTGCTTTTACCGTCATCTACGCTTCCTGCTGTTATTAATCTTAATATATCCACGATTTTTTATTTATAAGTGATAAATGATAAGTAATGAGTGATTGTTATGTGTAATAGTGCCTGTTCATTGATTGCTTATTCATTATCTATTAGAAATAACCTCCTTTTTTACGGTCTTCCATGGCCGCTTCAGTAACCCGGTCGTCAATCCTTGTTTCTCCTCTTTCTGAAATTCTGGTGGCTACAATTTCTTCAATTACCCGGTCAACGGTTGCCGCTTCAGATTCTACGGCAGCCGTACAGGTCATATCTCCCACAGTTCGGTAGCGGATCCGTTTTGTTGTTACAATATCACTTTCTTCCAATACGGCAAATTCAGAATTAGCAATCCACTGTCCGTTAAGGTCTACTACTTCTCTTTCATGCGAAAAGTAAATGGACGGCAGATCTATATGCTCTCTTCGGATATAGTTCCAGACATCGAGCTCCGTCCAGTTGCTTATCGGGAAAACCCTTACATTTTCACCTTTATGAATTTTTCCATTGAAAATATTCCACAGCTCCGGTCTTTGAAGTTTCGGGTCCCATTGTCCGAATTCATCCCGGACAGAAAATATTCTTTCTTTTGCACGCGCTTTTTCTTCATCTCTCCTTGCTCCCCCGATGCATGAATCGAATTCAAATTCTTCAATTACATCAAGCAGGGTAAAGGTTTGCAGCCAGTTACGGCTCGGGAATTTACCTTTCGGTTCTGTCAGTTTCCTTTTCTGAATTGTGTCCTCTACTTTCCGTACAACCAGATCCACATTCAGCTCTTCAGCCAGCTGATCTCTGAAATCTAAGACTTCCTGAAAATTGTGTCCGGTATCAACATGAACGAATGTAAATGGAATCTTTCCGTGGGGAAATGCTTTTGCTGCCAGATGAGCCAGAACAATACTGTCTTTTCCACCACTGAACAGTAAAGCCGGGCGTTCAAACTGCCCCGCAACCTCTCTGAGGATATAAATGGACTCGGATTCCAGCTGATCTAAATAATTTAACTGATATAATGACATAGTATATTTTTTATTGATGAACATGTAAACCGCATTCTTTCTTATCGGCATCTTCCCACCACCACCGGCCGGCTCTGAAATCTTCGCCTTCTTTAATAGCTCTGGTACAGGGCTCACATCCTATACTTACAAATCCTTTTTTGTGAAGCTGGTTATATGGTAGGTGATGTTTTTTTACATAGTCTGCCACCTGTTCCGTAGTCCAGTGAAGGATAGGATGAAATTTAATGATCTGATGATCCGGATCCCACTCCAGTTGCGGCATTTCTTTCCTGCCTGCGGAATGCTCAGACCTTAAGCCTGTAATCCAGATCTTATATCCCTGAAGGGCCTTTTTCAGAGGCTGAACTTTTCGGATATTACAGCAGACTTTTCTATTTTCCACAGACTGGTAAAAAGAATCCGGTCCGTTTTCCGAGACAAATTTCTGCAGGGCTTCCGGATCCGGATAATAGGCTTTGATGTTCTTTTTGAAAAAAGCCCTGGATAAGGTCCAGGTTTCATAAGTCTGTTCAAAAAGTCTTCCCGTATCGAGCGTGAAAATATCAATATCCAGGTTCTTTATCAGATGACTCACAACCTGATCTTCATAGCTGAAGCTGGTAGAGAATATCACTTCTCCCGGAAATTTTTCTGCCAGAATCTGCAAAAAATCGGCATTAAAAACACCTGTAGAGGCATTTTCGAGGAGATTATTGAATTCTATTTTCAGAGCGTTTTCCATTTTTAATTGAAATTAACTTCTGCAAATATATATAAATCCTATTTATCCTACCAAATTAGTAGGATATAAAAATTAAAAAAAATTTCAGCTGTTTTTTATAAAGGAAGTAAGGGTAGCTTCCATCATGCTTTTTCTGGTTTTTTCTCTTACTATGATCAATTCATTTCTAAGATAGCAAGTTGCCTCATCAACACAGTCGTCACAAGGCTCATAAAAGTTTAGTGAAATACAGGGAGTTAAGGCAATCGGCCCTTCAAAAATACGGTAGATATCTGCCAAGGAGATTTCATCAGGAGATTTCAGGAGGTAATAGCCTCCCATAGTTCCCTGTTTGCTGTTGACCAGCTTGGCTCTTTTGAGCTCGAGAAGAATCTGTTCTAAAAATTTTTTGGAAATATTCTCATCCTGTGCAATAATAGCCGTTGACAAAAACCCCTGGTTGTAGTTTCTTGCCAATCTTACCATTGCTTTCAATGCATATTTGCAGCGTTTGGACATCATAATTGATGCAAGTTATGATAATTTATTTGATTATCGAAATCACCGCTGGAATTGAAAAACTGAATCTATATTGTGCTTTGAAATATGCCAGAAAGATGGTCCAAATTTCAGATTTGAAAAATTTACATTGTATATTTGTTGGAAATTTATGATCGATGAGTATAATAGAATTCAACCCATTGTGGAAAGAGAAATTACTGAACCGTTTTCTCGCTTATGTAAAAATATATTCAACCAGTGATGCAGAAAGCGAAACAACTCCTTCTACTCTCCGACAGTGGGACATTGCAAAATATATTACTGAGGAACTGAGAACCATTGGTCTGGAAGATGTTTCTCTTGATGATAACGGTTATATTATGGGGTATATTCCTTCTAACCTGGAAGATGATAACAGACCTACCATTGGTTTTATTTCACATTATGACACGTCACCGGATTTCAGTGGTGAAAATGTAAAACCACAGATTTGGGAAAACTATGACGGAAGTGATCTTGTTCTGAACCAGACTACAGGATTTACCCTGTCTGCTTCAAAATTTGAAAGCTTAAAAAAATATATCGGACAAACACTGATCACTACTGACGGAAATACACTTTTGGGAGCTGATGACAAAGCTGGCTGTGCAGAAATTGTAACGGCTGCGGAATATCTTATTGCTCATCCGGAAATTAAGCACGGAAGAGTTGCGGTAGGATTTACCCCTGATGAAGAGATTGGAAGAGGTGCACATAAATTTGATGTAGCTAAATTCGGTGCAGAATGGGCCTATACCATGGATGGAAGTGAAGTAGGAGAATTAGAATACGAAAATTTCAATGCTGCAGGAGCTGTAGTGAAAATCCACGGATTGAGTGTTCATCCGGGTTATGCATATGGAAAAATGGTGAATGCAGGTCTTTTAGCCGCTGAATTTATTCAGATGCTTCCAGCGAATGAAACTCCGGCCACGACTAAAGGTTTTGATGGATTCTATCATTTAATGGATATTACGGCTGATATTTCTGAGGCTAAGCTTCAATACATCATTCGTGATCATGATGAGGAAAAATATGAAGCCAGAAAAAAATTCATGGAGGAAAAAGTAGCTGAATTCAATCAGAAATATGGTGAGGGCACTGCTGAAGTGGAAATAAAAGAGCAGTACAGAAACATGAAGCAGCAGTTCGAAGGAAAAATGCATATTATCGATCTTGCAGCAAAAGCCATGAAAGAAGCGAATATTGAGCCTAAAATCAAAGCAATCCGAGGCGGAACAGATGGAGCTCAGCTATCCTATATGGGACTTCCGTGTCCGAATATTTTCGCAGGCGGAATGAACTTCCATGGACCGTATGAATATGTTGCCCTTGAAAGTATGGAAAAAGCGACTGAGGTGATCATTAATATTGTAAAAGCTTAATAGATTATGAAAAGACTCTTAGCATTAGTATTCATTATATCTTTTGTTTTCAGCCAGGCCCAGATCTCTGCATTTGATAAAGCCGATTCCCGCTATGAAAGAAAGAAAAAGGCTCTGTACAAGAAATATCCTAAGCCTAATGATTTAAAAACTAAGCAGGAGTGGCTTCTTACGGAGGAGAAAATAACGGCATATAAAAATGCTTTAGAGAAAATTTCTGAGGAGGAAAAGAAAATGATAACTGAAGTTCCACCTCCTATGGCTCTTAAGATTACTAAAGAAGCAGAATATGAAACCGGAAAGGCTTCGTTCCAAAAGCTTTTAAATGAAGCTGTTGATCTTTCTTTCCTGAATTTTGCCGTGAATCCTTATAGAATAACTTTAAAATTCACTTTAGACTCTAAAGGGAATATATATAATGTAAAAGTGAGGGGTAATAATGAAGATGTAAATGCATTTATAGAAGCAGGCTTTTACCGTATCAAGGATAAGGGCAAATGGAAGCCCGCAGAATCGAATGGCCGGCCGGTACTTTCTGTTGTAAACCTTCCTTTACAATTAAATTTCAGTAAATAATAATAAGCCCGCTGCCTAGACAGCGGGCTTATTATTTTCATACAATTCAAAAATATCCTTTATAAATTTTTGTTTCATTATTTATTGATAAAAAAATAAAATGTTTTTTGATTATATTTACTTTAACATCAAACTTTTAACTTTTAAAATCAATTTATTATGAGAAAAATGAAAAAACTTTTGAGAAAGGATCTGTCAACGATTCTTGGTTCCGGGATAAGCGGATGTCATATGAACGGCGATTCTGCGTACTGCTGGACAGACTGTGAATGTGCTTTCGGGAACGGCTGTGAATTATATGATGATGAGAACCCAGGAAGGTGTGTTTCCGTGGGAGGAGGCGGATCTCCAGGGGGCGGTTGCCCTTCAGGCATTATTTGCGAGGAAGAACCTTTTTAACGGACATCCATCGGAAGATAGATCTTCCGATTTTTTATTCTTTTTCAGCTAAAAACAGAGTCTTATCCAAGCATTTCTGCCGTTTATCAAATAAAATTTCATTGTCTTCCACATAGTTGTTGTTTTGCATCAAATTATTACAGCAATTTATGAAACAGCAAATTTTAGCACTAAGCTCACTTTTATTATGTATTACCTGTTCGGTTGAAACCAAAGCACAGCAAACTCCGGCTTTCCACATCGGGATAAAAGGTGGGGCAACCTATACAAAAACCTCTACGGAATCTTCTGCACTGGAAGGAAAATATGGTTTTGGATATCAGGGAGGCATTATGACAAGAATGGATATTGGAAGCCTCTATGTGCAGGGAGAAGCTTTATTCAACAAAAGAAAGACTTCTTACAATTCCAAAGACGGAAGCTCTCCAAAACTGACCTGGAACTCTATTGACATCCCGATAGTAGTGGGTTATAAATTGATCAACACTAAGGATTTTAATGTAAGAGCCTTTGCCGGAGGAGTTTACAGCTATGCATTCAAAAATAATCTTTCAACATCCAAAGCATTGCAGGAAGGCTTTAAAAGCTTTGATAAATCAAACATCGGTATTACGGGAGGTATCGGGGTAGATTATAAAAACTTCACAGCAGATCTCAGATATGAAACAGGACTTACGAGCATCAGTAAGGAGTTTAAATCCAAACCCAACGGCTTTACGCTCGGGATAGGATATTTCTTATTCTAAAAACTTAAAGTACCTTTACCTATTAGAAACTGCGCCCAGCGGTTTCTAATTTTTTATAACCTATGTTATCCTATCCATGACAAAACCTCTAATATTAAGAAAATATTTTTTTGTTACGATTTTCTGGCTCGTTTTTGCTGTTGCGGTATATATTAACTTTCAGGCTACTTCTGACAAAGCTTCAGCCGTATTCCAAACGATTGCTCTTGCCATTACTTCGTTTATCTTTACTCATTTTCTTACAACAAGGCTTCTTCCTAATGCTTTAAGGCTAAAAAAGATGAAGCTATTTCTGATTCAGGCCACCGGAATTATACTTTTACTGAGTTTTATCTATTCCCTGATCTTCACTTATATTGAGATCAATTCAAAGAACCAGCTTCCTGCTGATTTCGTGGATCACCTTCCCTTTTTGTGGAAAGGATTTTATCTGGCTCTTCCGGCCTCTTTTTTGGTTAACGGATCTGTCTGCGGAATCAAATTCTATCAGGAACACGGAAAAATAGAGCGGGACCATATTCTTCTTCAGCAGGCTCATTTAGAAAATCAGCTCAAACTTTTACAGGATCAGATCAATCCCCATGTAGTTTTCAATATTTTGAATCATATTCATATTCTGATGAAAACAGACACCAAACTTGCTGATTATCTGCTTCTTAAATTTTCAGACATTCTCCGTTATCAGCTCTATCACTGCAGCCAGAGTCTTGTACCTCTGGATAAGGATATTGAGCATCTGCAGAACCTGGTAGAAGTTGAAAAGTTAAGATGGGGAAATGAGCTGGAGGTGAATGCAGACTGGAGTACCGGAAATAACAGGTCATTTATTGCTCCTCTCCTTCTGGTTCCATTTATCGAGAATGCATTTAAGTATGTCTGCAGGCTGCCCGGGCATAAGGGTTATGTGAAAATTTCCTGCATAGAGAAGGACGGTTTTCTTTTGTTTTATGCCGAAAACTCTTATTCAGAACCAGCAACCTATAAAAAGAAGGAAGGCTCCGGAGGAATCGGGCTTCAAAATGTACAAAAGCGTTTGAAATTACAGTATCCGAATGCTCACGAACTCACCATTCTGGCAGCCGATAATGTATATAAAGTAACGTTAACCCTACAATTATCTGATAATAATGAGCAGTAATATTCCCAAAATAAAATGCCTGATCACCGATGATGAGCCTCTGGCCAGATTTCACTTAAAAGAGCTGGCAGACCAGATCGATTTTTTATCTGTTGAGGGTACCTGTGCCACAGCACTGGAAGCTGATGCCATAGTAAAGGAAAAGGAAATTGACCTTCTTTTTCTGGATATTAATATGCCTTACTTAAGTGGTCTTGAGTTTCTGGAGCAGCTTGAAAACCCGCCTTTATGCATTCTCACAACCGCCTATTCAGAATATGCGCTGGAAGGCTACCGCCTGCAGGTTGTGGATTATCTTCTGAAGCCCATTGCCTTTAACCGTTTTTATCAGGCCGTGAACAAAGCACAACAACAGTTTATTGTTTCTGAAAAGATCAAGAAGAACTCTCCTTTTGATGATCCTTTTCTGTATGTAAGGCAATCTGATACCTTCATAAAAGTCTCCTGGGTAGATATTCTCTATATTGAAAGTATGCAGAACTATACGAAACTGCACTTTAAAGACAAGTCTCTGGTTATCCATCAAACCATGAAAGCCATTGAAGAATCCCTTCCGTCCGAACATTTTTTCAGGATCCACAAATCTTTCCTGATCAATATTACCCATATCGACATGATCTCAGGCGGACGTCTTTACATTAATAAAACAGAGCTTCCTATTTCCCGTACCCGAAAAGAGGAATTGCTCAATCAGGTGGTGTATAAGAAGCTTATCAGTAAGTAGATTTGGAAAGGAAGAGAGAAGCTGGGAGAGGGAAGTTATTGCTGCCGAAAATTAAATGACGGTCTTTTCTATTTGAATCTACAAGGATACAAATAATCAACAGACTAAAAGCAAATAATTGTTGGGTAGTCACTTCCATCTTCCCTCTATGCTCTTAAGGTAAATTCCACCTCAGCGATACGGCGGCATAAAATGTGCTGGCAAACTTGGGATCTGCCATTTTTTTGTCTTTGAAAATACTTTTGATCTTCCTGTCGTTCTCATTGAAGCTTCTCAACAGGGCTGTTCCTCCTGTAAGACGGAGACTCAGCTTGTCATTCAGTTTGAGTTCGGGCCTGATTCCGGCCGTGATCTGTTGATAACCAAGCAACATAGACTTTCCGTCTTGATTTCTTTCTACCGTCATCCCGCTGAGGTTCACCACAGCCTTCAGGGCAAATGTATCCGAAAACAGGTAGCCAGCCTCCATTCCTTCCGGGAAGTTGATGTTGAATTTAATTTTACCATTTGTTTTCCAGTCGAAATAGATCCACGGCAATATCATAGGAACTCCAAATGCGGTGGTTAGCACAGGCCCTCCACCTAAAGCCAGATTGGGATTGAAATGTCTGATAAATAATATTCCTCCCTGTCCGAGAATATCGTCAGAGCTGATCTGCTCCAGATCTGTATAAACTCCTACTGTAGCTGTCATCATCATGCTCCACTTTTTTCCTAATGGTCTTATATGCTGGATTCCGGCCTGCGCATTCAGCATCTGATCTGGAAACAGCTGCTTTTCATAGTCTTTATGAGCCATCTTTGCATAGGATCCGCTAAGTAAAAGTGACCAGGCTTTTATCTTTCCGCTGCTGTCTTTTTTCACTGACAATGGAATGCTGAGGTTAAGATCTGCCCTTTTAAAGTTAGTTTTGGAATTGGTTTTCACGCTGTCTTCCGGACGTATATAACTGGAAAAGGGTATATATTCAGTTTTAAGCTCTCCTGATATTCCGGATTGTGCGCTGGCCCAATATCCGAGCAGACAGCAGGACGCTGCCAAAAGATTTCTCTTCATAATTTAAATTTTATGCAAAGAGATACTTTTAGAAGGCGGTCACAAAAATTACTTGATTAAGTGCTTGAATGGTATGACCAAACGGAAAAACAGCATGATATACAGAATATTACTTCGCCCAATTTGAGATCAAACCTGTAAGAATTTCATATTACACCCAATCTTTTTTATTCTTAAATGAGCGGTAAGCAAACCAAACTGCAAATAATGCAATGCCTGCACGCAGAATAACCATAGGCATAATAGAATCAGCTTCTAAAAACCCAGCCAGTCCTGAAAGTAAAAATGTAACCATCAGCTGCATAAAGCCCATGATTGCCGCCGCTGTCCCCCGTCCTTCTTTAAAAGGAGACAAAGCATGGGCAGAAGTTATAGGAAAAAGAATTCCTATGGCCAGCAATGACAGGTACAGCATTATAATTTCTAAAGCCACAGAAAGATCAGACGCAGCTATCAAAATATGGAGGCCACAAACCACCAGCAACAGAAGAGTGGCTGCCAGCAAAAGTTTTGTATCACTTACTCTCCTTATTAATTTAGGGGTAAGATATGCTGCCGTTATCAGTGCCAGTGAATTAAACCCAAATATCAGACTGAAAATACCGCTGGAAAATCCATGAAGTTTCATGAATAAAAACGGTGCATTAGAAATATAAATAATCAGAGAAGCGAAAGCAATACTTCCAATCATCGTGCTGTTGATGAATTCTTTATTGGAAATAATTGCTTTTAAATGGTTTTTTAATCCTTTTTCGACTTCGGTAATATCAGGAAGAGATGTTCTTGAATTGGTCTCAGGAACATACTTATAAACCATGAAAAGGGTAATCAGCCCCATTATTCCCAAAAAAGCGAACGAACTGTTCCAGCCCCAGAATTTAAGAAATACACTTCCAAGAAGCGGCGCAACAATGGGAGCAATTCCACTGATCTGTGACTGCTGGGAAAAGATGGCTACAGATTTCTGCCTGTCATAAAGGTCGATAACGATCGCTCTTCCGATCACAATGCCTGCACTTCCACCGAATGCCTGTAGAAAACGCATCGCCCACAGCATAAAAATGTTTTCTGTAAAAAATATGGCTGTAGCTCCTGCAATAAAAAGTAAAAGTCCGCAGTACAGCATGGGCTTACGTCCCGTCCTGTCAGACAAAGGTCCCCAAAGTAACTGTCCGAAAGCAAACCCGGCAAAAAACACAGAAATTGAAATCTGAATATGTCCGATATCGGTTTGAAAAATCTGGGCCATGCTTGGAAAGGCAGGCAGATAAAGATCTATACTTAATGATTCCAGAGTGTTGAGCAGTGCCAGAATAAACACTACAATGCTTAAATTTCTCATAAAACAGGGTATCCGCACAGGGCGGTTTTTTCTTCCGGCAAAATTCCTCCAAAAAACAAGGCTGTTCAATACAGGAAGTGAAGGAAGACCAGCACAAATTGAGGATCACATCTTTCTGTTTGAAATATTTAATATTAAAACAAAATGGAAAGAACTTTATGAAGATCAATCCTTTCCAGCCTTAAACATATCAGGATTCTGGCCAGTATGTTTTTTGAAAAAACGGGAGAAATAAGATGCATCGCTGAACCCCAGTTTAAAAGCAATTTCCTTAATGGTCAAAGCTCCAAAACTAAGTTCTCTTTTGGCTTCGAGCACCAATCGTTGGGCGATCATCTTTTTAACCGTCGTTCCTCTCGAAAGACGGACAATATCATTCAAGTGATGGGTGCTTATTTTTATCTGATCTGCATAGAAGCGGGTATCTCTCTGGATAATATAATATTCTTCGATCAGACTTATCAGCTTCTGAATGCGCTGCCTGTCATTAATTGAAGAATCCTGCCGATTGATTTGCTCTGTGATGATGATACAGAATGCTCTGAGGTAGGTTTTTAATAAATCGACTCTTGATGCACCAATATATTCCTCTTCCATAAGCGAGATAATAGTATTGCATGTTTCTGCGCTTTGGGGACCTAAAGAAAAGGGACACGTTCCGCCTATGAGAATTGTTTCGATATCGCAGGCTTCTTTAAATATCTCCCTGCTCACGGCCAGTACATAGCCTTTTTCACCTCTCAGTTTCATATTGAATACCTGTCCAGGTGCAATAATGCAAATCTGGTTATTTTTAAGGGAGTGACTTTCAAAATCCAGCTCCAAACTGCTGTTTTCCCCGACATGACTGAACCAGATAATCTCAAAGAAATTATGCCTATGAACATCATTAAAATTCTCCGGATGTCCTGTATCAAGAGTCATCAGCTGAAACTGTTGGGAGGTGAGGTGGTGGACGGGGATGTTTTTTTCCGGTGTGGACATTGGTCTGTTTCTTTAATATTATTCAGCTAAACAAAAACCACAGCAAAAAAAGCTGTGGTTTTCTACAATATTCAAATTAAATATAATTCTATTTATTTTTGCTGGCTGTTTAAAAAAGCATCCCAGCCCTGTGCCGTCAGTGGAACAAGCTGATTGGAGCCTCTTGCTACCATATAGTTTCCTTCTTCACTGTCTACCGCATGACCAATGATCGTAAAATCAGGATGGTTTTTGATTTTATCAAAATCATTTGGAGAAATGGTGAACAGCAGTTCATAATCTTCGCCGCCGCTTAATGCAGTCATCACAGGATTAAGATTCATTTCGTCCGCCGTGGAAATCGTGAGACTGTCCATCGGAATCTTCTCTTCATAAAGTCTGAATCCCGCTTTCGACTGGTCAGAAAGATGCAAAATCTCAGAAGCCAGACCGTCAGAAATATCGATCATTGAAGTCGGCTTGATATCCAGTTCTTCCAGAATGGCTTTAACATCTGTTCTTGCTTCAGGTTTAAGCTGTCTTTCAAGGATATAATCATAGCCTTCCATTTCTGGCTGCATATTGGGGTTGGCTAGGAAAACAGCATGTTCTCTTTCAAGAATCTGTAGTCCCATATAAGCACCACCCAAATCTCCGCTTACCACCAGAAGGTCATTCGGTTTTGCCCCGCTTCTTTTTATGATATTCTCCTCATTCTCAATTCCCACAGCGGTAATACTCATGACGAGTCCGGAATTAGAACTTGTGGTATCTCCTCCTATCAGATCAACCTTATATCTTGTACATGCCGCCTGTATACCTGAATAGATCTCTTCCAAAGCTTCCACCGGAAAACGGCTGGAAACAGCCAGAGAAACCAAAATCTGTGTGGGAACAGCATTCATTGCTGCAATATCGCTGAGGTTCACAACAACAGCTTTGTAGCCTAAATGCTTTAAAGGCACGTATCCTAAATTAAAGTGAACTCCTTCTGCAAGTACGTCCGTTGTAAGGACAACTTTCTTATTTCCAGGGTTGATAACCGCCGCATCGTCTCCTACTCCAAGTTCCGTTGATTCGTTGGACAATGGAAAATGTTCTGTCAAATGCTTTATAAGGCCAAATTCTCCTAATTTGGAGATCGGGGTCAGTTCCTGAGATTTATCTTCAAACATATTTTTTTGTATTAATGTCCAGTGTGAAATGTATTGTGACATTCACCATTGAACCGTGAGCTTTAAACCTTGAATTAGTTAAATTCTGCCGGATCCACATTATTGGGCTGGAAAGGAAGCTTTTTAAAGTCTTCCCTGCTCATCACTATGGTTTCAGGGCTTTTGTATTTGTTCATTGCTTCTACCACATCATCCGGCGGAGTGGTCATTTTTCTCAGCATCATGTCTATCCATACGCCCGTAGCCTCTGCAGTGGCACAGTGTACCCCATCCGGCGTATAAAATTTATGGAGAAATCTGTAGATGGAAGAGTCTTCCGAGCATCCGTCGATTTCAAGGCTTACAATTACCGTCTGGTCGGCGTAGATCTCCTTAAAGAAAGAATATCTTTCATGCAGGATTACGGGCCCTATTCCCCATCGGCTCAGCTGGGTTACCCCCATCTTTTCTTTGGTCATAAAAGCCATTCTGGACTGGGCACAGTACTGTACATATGATGAATTGGCTAAGTGCTTGTTGGCATCAAGATCACTCCAGCGTACTTCGAATTTATGGTAAAAAATCATGTAAAAGTTGTTTTTAGTATGATTAAATTATAATCTTCAAAATTACTCAAATAAGATGGTTTATAAAAATTGTACTTTTGAAAAAATAATCTTCAGCATAGGATTACCATTACATGAAACAGATCATCATTATCGGAGGCGGTGCGGCAGGCTTTTTCTGCGCATCGAACCTGGACGAAAAAAAATATAAAATCACCATCCTGGAACAGAACTCGGATGTACTTCAGAAGGTAAAAATCTCAGGCGGCGGTCGCTGCAATGTCACGCATGCCTGTTTTGACCCCCGGGAACTGGTTCAGTTTTATCCGAGAGGAAATAAGGAACTGCTGAGCGTTTTTACTAAATTTCAGCCGGGAGACACTATGGAATGGTTTGATCAGCGCAGCGTTCCTTTGAAAATTGAGAGTGATAACCGGGTATTTCCGGAAAGCAATTCTTCACAGACCATTATCAATACTTTACTGAATGAAATTCAGAATAAAAAGGTAGAGGTCAAAACAAAATGTTCCGTTAAAGAAATTGTAAAGCAGGATGAAAAGTATCTTGTTAAGACCAGTTTAGGTGATTTTCAGGCAGATTATATCGTTTATACAACAGGAAGTTCACCAAAATCTCTGAAGATCGTTGAAAATCTGGGTCATAAGATCGTGGATCTCGTTCCGTCGCTTTTTACCTTCAATATTAAAGATGAGCTGCTACAGGATATTCCGGGAACCAGCTTTGAAAATGCTGAAATCTCAATTCCTTCCTTAAAAACTGAAGAGAGCGGACCTCTACTGATCACGCATTGGGGGCTTTCGGGACCTGCGGTTCTGAAAATTTCTGCATGGGAAGCGATAAACCTCGCGAAAGTAAAGTATCAATTTGAAATTGAGGTAAATTTTATTTCAAAACCTATGGATGATGCTGAAGAAAGTTTCCAGAGTTTTAAACAGTCAAATCCTAAGAAAACGATCGGACAGGCTAAGATATTTGATATTACCAACCGGTTCTGGCAGAAAATATTAACCGTTTCACAGGTTGATCTTAATAAGCAGATCTCCAATATTTCAGGAAAAGAAATGCACAAGATTCTTGAAAATCTCTGCAGCAAAAAAATGAAAGTAAGTGGAAAATCTACTTTTAAAGACGAGTTTGTAACTGCAGGAGGTATTGATTTAAAGGAAATTAACTTTAAAAACATGTCCTCCAAACTACTTCCTAATTTTCACATTGCAGGAGAAGTCCTGAACATTGATGCAGTGACGGGAGGTTTTAATTTCCAGGCGTGCTGGAGTGAAGGATGGCTTATTGCACAGGATCTCAACGGATTGTAAAAAAGTATTATTTTTACTGTAAACTATAAACATGAAAAAAATCTTAATATTCATTTTACTCCTAGGAGGGCAATTTGCTTTTTGTCAAGCACAGGAAACTCAAGCACAACCTGTAGAAGATCGTTCAACAGCTCAGTATAATCCTGCAGACGATAAATTTGAATCATATCCTGGAGGGATGATGAAATTTCGAAAAGATCTTGCTGACAAAATAAATTTAACCCGGATAAAGGATATAAATTTGAAAAAAGGAACACTCTTTTCGAAAGCAAAAATTATAGTTAAAGCCAATGGCAGAATAGAAAATATTCTAGTAACAGGAGATGATCCCGATTTCAATAAGGAAGTAGAAAGAGCAATCAAATCTCTAAAAACTAAATTGAAACCGGCAGAACACAATGGAGTACCTGTCCGTTCATATTATTCGGTTCCTTTTACCTTAACAATGAATAATTAAAGTGCTATCAGTCAAAAAAAACATTTCTTTTTTCTTTAAAACCCTTTTGATTTTGGGGTTTGGATATTTCTTTTGGCTGATGCTCAAAATTACACTGGAATACATTCCCTTCAATCCCAATGTGAGCTTTCTGATGATCAAGCAGACAGAGGTTCAGGACAGACCGGAATATCTTTCTTTTTTTTATACGCATGTGTATACCAGTATTTTTGTGTTGCTTTCCGGGTTTCTGGCTATTCTAAGAAAAGATTTCGGGATTAAAAACTTTCACAGGAATATTGGAAAAGTTTACATTTTTTTAATTCTGATTCTGGCGGCACCCTCCGGAATCTACATGGGATTTTTTGCCAACGGAGGCTTTTTTTCTAAAATCTCGTTCATTATTTTAGGATCCCTTTGGTGGCTCACCACATATAAAGCCTATCAATCGGCAAGACAAAAAAGGTTTAAAGAACACAAGCATTGGATGTGGCGAAGTTTTGCCCTTACTTTATCTGCCCTTACTTTACGGATCTGGAAAGTTATTATCGTATATTTATTCCACCCAAATCCAATGGATGTCTACCAGATCATCGCATGGCTGGGCTGGATTCCCAATATCCTTTTAATTGAATATTTAATTGCAAAAAAACATATATGAAAATTCTAAACTACACCCTTGCTTCCTTACTGGCGGTTTCTCTGCTGAGCTGTAAGAAAGATGGAAAAATGAACGAAACAGGAAAAGATTCTGTGATTGCTAAAAAAGATTCTGTAGTTGTCCCGGAAATCTATAAAGAATATTACGGGATTTATACCGGAGATTTTGCCGGGATGGAAAAAATGGTAGATGAAACTGACGGTTCTGAATATGAAGGGAGCATCAATAAGAGAATCTCACTGAAAATCAACAGAATTACTAAAGACAGTGTGTACGGACAGAGTATTGTTAGTGGAAATCAACGTCCGTTCAGAGGCATTTTTAATGAAAGTACAAAATCTTTTGTACTGGATGAGCCCGGCAATGACAAAACAGATGGCAGGTTTGAAGTGAAATTAAGCGGCGACAGTATTACCGGAAAATGGAATGCCTTCAATAAAACAGCAGTAAAATCCCCTTTAAAAACCATTAAGCTTTCAAAGAAGGATTTTGTATATAATCCGAACTTTATGCTGGACAAGGATTCTGATCTGGTTGACTGGTCCAATCCAAAGGATTTTGTAGAAAAATATACGGATGATGAAACCGGAAAGACGGAAAGCTATACCACTTCTAAAAACAGAGTAGCTTCTGAAGCGATTTTTAATTTAAATGCATCGAAGCAAAAGCTGTCTGAAAAAGACCTTAAAAATTTACGCAAAATAGACCTTGAGATCATCAAAAATTCTGTTTTTGCAAGACATGGCTATTCTTTCAAAAAGGAAACCTACAGGTATTTCTTTGAGCAAACCGACTGGTATATTCCTGTTTCAAATAATGTTGATAAAGAGCTTTCGCCAATGGAAAAGGAAAATGTAGCCTTACTTAACCGCTTTATAAAATATGCGGAGGATAAATATGACAGCTTTGGAAGATAAGATGTACTTTATGAAAAAATATTTGTTTTTTATTCTGTTATTCTGGACCGTTTCTCTTGCTGCCCAAAAAGATTCAGCTGTAATTCCGGATCCAAAACCATCGGTAGATACAGAACCCGGGCCATCCCGAATTGCCGCGTTTCCTGGCGGGCACCAGGCATTTGTAAAGGAAATCTTAAAGAATTTCCGGACCTCTCCATTAGTAAAAGCGGAGATTATGAAAGCTAAAGCCGTTGCTACCTTCATTGTAGATACCGAAGGAAATATGGTAGATATTAATATAGAATCCTATGAATATAAAATGGTAAAAGATGAATTTCTAAGAGCTTTGAAAATGGTGAAAACACAATGGATTCCTGCAGAACAGAATGGCAAAAAAGTCCGGAGCATCATGAGACAGCCTTTGGTATTCAGCCTGCAATAGTTTGCTTCTCTTTTTTTGATTGGGTAAACTTCAGCCCAAGGAAAAGCAGCAGGCATCCTGCAGCATAACACAGAATATCTATCCACGAGAAGGAGTTTCCTATTACAATATACATCAGGCTTCCAGGACGGAAACCTAATTTTTCTGCAATCTTAAAGTATTGTGCAAATTCTACGATACAGGAAAAAACC
This sequence comes from Chryseobacterium sp. NFX27, assembly GCF_049887855.1. Lineage (NCBI taxonomy): Bacteria > Pseudomonadati > Bacteroidota > Flavobacteriia > Flavobacteriales > Weeksellaceae > Chryseobacterium > Chryseobacterium sp. NFX27. The sequence goes on from NZ_JAGEKK010000008.1 coordinate 35,754, forward strand.
AAGATTCCTAAGATAAGTTTTTCATTATTAATTTTCGCGAAGGCTTTAACAAATGTGTACAGAAGCATAACAACTATCACGTCACCAAGATAAGCTCTTACGAAGAAAATATTGGCCAGTTTTGTCGCGATCAGAACTTCTATAAGAAAGAGAACAATGGTAAAAAGAAGATATTTCAGACTGAATTTAAATTCCATGCTGTTTTTAAGTTTTGGCTAAAGCCTTCAATGGCTGATTTTTTGTGCGGGCTAAAGCCCGCCCCGATTGAATAAATAAAACATCATCCGATTTCGGTCATAAAAAATCGGCATTCAAAGAACACCGATCCTTATAATTTTGTACAAATATATTATTTCTTTACTTTGATTGTACATCCTATAGCTACTGTTTTTGTCATTTTCACAGGCTCACCTTTAATTAGAGCATTTACAGCATCCTGAGCGTAATATTCAGATACATCATTTGGATTTTCATAGTTGTTGTCTATGGCTCCGATATATTTCACGATATTTTTTCCGCTTTCTTTCTGAAGGACAAAAACGTGGGGTGTTTTTGTAGCTCCGTAAAGTGGGTATATCTTTTGTCCTTCGTCTACCAAATACGGGAAAGTAAATCCTTTCTGTTTTGCTCTTTCGATCATCTGTTTGTAACCGTCTTCCGGTTGTACATTGGGGTCATTGGGATTAACGGCAATAACCGGATACCCCTGATCCTTGAATTTTTTATCCAGTTCTACGATCCTGTCTTCATATTTTTTTGCGTATGGGCAATGATTGCAGGTAAAGACCAGGATAAATCCTTTCGCGCTTTTAAAATCGCTTAGGGAAACCATTTTACCGTCAATATTCTTCAGCTTAAAATCAGAGGCCTCATCTCCAACTTCATATCCTTTTACGGAAGATTTTGCAGATATTTTTTGTGGAACATCTGCTTTATCATCTATTGTTGTAAAACTCAGAAGCCCGAGCCCCGTAATCAATGCTGTCATTAAAATTTTCAGGTTTTTCATATGATATTTTTTATTTTAAATTATTGTTGATGGTCTTTTCCAGGTCCTCTTTACTCATTTCCCCATCGTTGAAATACACTTTTTCACCATTTTTATAGAAGATCGTTACCGGAATATTTCCGTCCCAGTTTTTTTCAAACCTTGGAATCCAGGTATTCATTCTTTTAATATCATCCAGCAGGATGACTTCGGCGGTAAGATTTTTATTTTTGATGAATTTCAAGACTCTTTCTCTATCCACAAGCCTGTCCAGTGACACCAAAATCATTTTAAAATCTGACTGACCTTTATATTTATTATTGATCTCCATAAAATGTGGCAGTTCTTTCACACAAGGTGCACAGGTAGTCGCCCAGAAGTTGACCACCACCAGCTTATCGTTATCCTTCTGAATATGTTTTTCCAGATCTTCATATTTCATAATGGAAACTTCTGTCTGCTGAGCATTCAAAGCAGCAAAGGATACAAAAAAGATAAATATACTTAGTAATTTCTTCATGCTTAAAATTAGTAAATGCTTTCCTTTTCTTTAAGTATCAATCTGTTAAACTTTGTTAATGATTTTTATTTTTTTATCACTACCAATAGAATTATATAAAATAAAATGTAAATTAGCTATCACCAAATTAAGATTATTATGAAAAAATCAAATCTTCAACCAAGAAAACTTTCAAAAAAAGAATTGAAAGAAATCAGTGGAGGCTTCAGACCTGTATGTCCAAGAGTCGTAAGCTGTATTGATCCGGTAACCGGAGTAGAATTGTATGGCGTTTATGGTATTCAGGATGGATACTGCTGTTAAAAATTTAAATTAACTACAAAATAATTGGTATGAAAAAATCAAACTTCCAAAGCAGAAAACTCACAAAAAAAGAGCTGAAAGAAATCAACGGAGGCGCTTCATGCGCTGAAGGTCTGTGTAAACTCAGAGGGGTACCCAGCCATTTCATGATCATCGGACCGAGAGGCAGTGACGGATACTGCTGCTAAACATTACCCTATAAAAAATAAACAGGCTGGAAGATCTTCCAGCCTGTTTTAATGTAAATTAATATCTTCCTGCAATGAATAAAGCCGGAAAGCAACTGTAAGCTACCCTCCAATCATTTTTTTTATTGAATTAAGCTTCATTAAAGCTTCAATCGGGGTCAAAGTATTGATGTCTATTTTTGTAAGCTCTTCACGGATATTTTCCAGTACAGGATCATCCAGCTGGAAAAAAGAGAGCTGCATGTTTTCTTCAGTTACCCTTTTAATACTTTCTGAAGTACTGGAAGTCTGCGAACGGCTTGCTTCAAGGGTTTTAAGGATCTCATTGGCTCTGTTGACCACTTTTGCAGGCATGCCCGCCAGTTTAGCCACATGGATACCGAAACTGTGCTCACTACCACCCGGGATCAGCTTTCTTAAAAAAATGATATTTCCTTTATTTTCCTGAATGGAAACGTGAAAGTTCTTTACCCTTTCAAAATTCACGGTCATTTCATTCAATTCGTGATAGTGGGTTGCGAACAACGTTTTTGCCTGTGTAGGATGCTGGTGAAGATATTCTGCAATAGCCCACGCAATGGAAACTCCGTCATAGGTGGATGTCCCACGGCCTATCTCGTCAAGAAGGATAAGGCTGCGTTCCGAAATATTATTCAGGATATTCGCTGCTTCATTCATTTCTACCATAAAAGTAGATTCACCGGCAGAAATATTGTCGGTCGCCCCTACCCTTGTGAAAATTTTATCCAGAACACCAATCTCGGCATGCTTTGCCGGAACAAAACTTCCAATCTGAGCCAAAAGGCACACAATTGCTGTCTGACGCAGAATTGCCGACTTACCGGCCATGTTAGGCCCCGTCACCATAATGATCTGTTGGGAGTCTTTATCTAAAAATATATCGTTCGGGATATATTTTTCTCCCAGAGGAAGAGCATTTTCAATAATCGGGTGCCTTGCCTCTTTAAGATCAATGGCATACCCCTGATTAAGAATCGGTTTTGTATAACTTTCTGAAACAGCCAATTCGGAAAGTCCTGCAGCAACATCAAGCTGGGCAATAATATTGGAATTTCCCTGGATCTGATCCATATAGACCATTGTTTCAGAGCAGACATTTCTATACAGCTCATTTTCCAGAACGCCTATTTTTTCTTCGGCACCCAGGATCTGGCTTTCGTATTCTTTCAGTTCTTCGGTGATGTAACGTTCTGCGTTGACAAGCGTTTGCTTTCTTAACCAATCAGCCGGAACTTTATCTTTATGGGCATTTCTTACTTCTATATAATATCCAAAAACATTATTAAAATCAATTTTAAGGCTTGAAATTCCCGTTCTTTCTATTTCTCTCTGGCACATTTCATCCAGAAAGCCGCGGCCTTTACTTTGAAGGCTCCTCAACCGGTCAAGTTCTTCAGAGATACTTTCCTTGATAATATTTCCTTTGGAGATGTTCACCGGAAGTTCATCATTAAGATGATTCTGTAAAAATTTGATCAGCTCCTCCATATCAAACAAAGGTTCCAGCCACGCCAAAACATCTGAGTGTGGATGAAGCAACGCTTTGATCTGATGAATATTGATCAGACTCTGACGCAGGTAGCCCAATTCTTTCGGAGATATTTTTTCCGCCGCCAGTTTTCCCATCAGCCTGTCAAGATCCGAGATTGATTTCAGCAATTGGCAGATCTCGTATTTGAGATGATCATTTTCATTCAGGAAATCAATCAGGGAAAGTCTTCTCATGATCTCGTCCACCGACTTTAACGGAAGAATGATTCTCCTCCTCAATAGCCTTCCGCCCATGGGGGTAGATGTTTTATCAATAATATCCAGCAGCGATTTTCCCTGTGGATTACTTGGGTAAACAATTTCAAGGTTTCTTAAGGTAAAGTTGTCCATCATCAGATAGTCTTCCTGAGGAATAATCTGAAGCTTTGTGATATGGGCCAGCAGATTGTGATGGGTATCTTCCACCAGGTAGGCAAAAATAGCTCCCGCAGCTGTAATGGCAAGCGGAAGGTTTTCAACACCAAAACCTTTTAAAGAATTCGTTTTGAAATGGGAAGTCAGTTTTTCGTAGGCAAAATTATACTGGAAAGCCCAGTCTTCAAGCTTAAAGGCACTTTTATTTTTGAGTTGTTCCGGCAATTGAACACTTCTTTGATATACAATTTCGCTGGGGTCAAAAGTATTGATGATATGCAGGATCTTTTCAAGATTTCCTTCACTTACCAAAAACTCACCGGTAGAAACATCTACCATAGCAATCCCAAACTTTTCTTTTTCTTTATGCAGAGAAAGAAGGAAGTTATTCTTTTTTGAATTTAATACCTGATCATTGAAGGTAACTCCCGGAGTCACCAGCTCTGTCACCCCTCTTTTTACAATACCTTTGACTGTTTTAGGGTCTTCCAGCTGATCACAGATGGCAACTCTCATTCCGGCCCTTACCAATTTTGGAAGGTAAGAATCTACGGAATGGTGTGGAAATCCTGCCAGTTCTATATGTCCGTCTCCATTAGCTCTTTTGGTAAGAACAATACCCAAGATCTGGGAAGTTCTCACAGCATCCTGCCCGAATGTTTCATAAAAGTCTCCAACCCTGAACAACAGCAGAGCATCAGGGTATTTAGCCTTGATGGTATTATACTGCGTCATTAACGGGGTTTCCTTCTTCGTTTTTGCCATAATAAAAAATGAGCCCCAAATTTAAAAAATAAATTTGGCGTTATAGGATGCTGAAAATATAAAATTTATTTCTTGATAAACTTCAATGTCTCTTTCCTATCCTTACTTTGAATTTTGATAATATAGTTTCCGGAAGGCAGTAAAGAAAAATCTAATTCTGTATTTCTTTGAGTGATAATAGTTTCTGATATTTTCCTTCCATCTGCACTGTAAATGGCTGCAGAGGGCTTGTCTTTTACCTGGCTCATCATTAATTGTGCTTTACCGGAAACAGGATTAGGTACCAGCTCAACTTTTGCAGACGGCTTTTCTGTTTCAACTGATGAAAGCGTAGTGGTATTATATAAAATTTTAGCTATACGTCCTGATGTTACCCCTAGTAAATAATTATCATGAATATACCAGTTGGGGTTTTTTGTGTCAATAGCAGATGATACATCAAACACACCATAAGCCGTAGAATAAGGATTAATAACCATTCCTCCAAAACCAATATCTCGATCTCCATTGGGGTTTAAGCAAAGTAATACTCTACGATCTGAACTTTGTGAAATATCTACAGTTGTTGATATTAAGATCTGATTATTGGGCAGAGTATATGTCCTGTTATCAGGCTGAAATTGTACTCCCGATGGTGAAGTCATAGAAAAAGAGGGATCCACCTGCATATCAGGCAAATACCTTTTAACTACCAAAGGACGGTTGTTTGATCCTATCAGATGCATACTAACAGTAAGTGCTTTTCCATATTGTACAGTAGAAACTAGGCCATAAGCTCCAGAGTCTCCATTATTCCCATAATTTAGATTCTTCACTCCTGTCTGTAAATCATATTCAGAAATATATGGATAAGAATAAGTTGTACCAGTATTGACTAGTATCTTATTATTATAAAAATATAATCCGTTTATAGCAAATTTATAAATTGATGGAACGTTAAAAGCCGGAATGACATCCAAATGTCCTTGGTTGAGATAAGTGGGATCCACATTAAGATTTTGATCTAAACAAACAATCTCAGCTTTATAATTGTTAAAAATATCTTTATAACTGTTGGTAATGAAAGAGTGATTGTTGTATTCATATACTTTTATACCTCTATAATAATATTGTGCTCCCTCGAATATCTGTTTAATCCCATTATAACCAAAGCTTGTATCCTGGGTTCCATCAGAATTCAGTCTTAAAGCCGTCCCATCTTGCATAAACAATACAATTTTACCCCCTGTTAATACTTTTAAGCCCATAATAGTGGCACTTGAAATAGGACTGAAATTAGTAAAGCCCCCATTTCCAAATATAGGATCTAATTCTCCTGCTGAATTATATTTTGCAACACATAATAATCGTTCATCGGGAGAAGTACGAGAAGAGGTCCATCCTACATATATATTATCAAATGCGTCTGTAGCTGATACAGCTCCACCAGCATAAGGAAAACCAGGAATCGTTGGTAAATCTTTATACCATGCTATATTCTGTGCCTTTAAAAAGAATCCAGATAATAAAAAAAGAATAAAAAAAAGATATTTTTTTTTCATAGTGTTTTTTTTGTAAAAATACAAATTTTCGGATAATTCTTATAGTTTGTTTAAAAATTTTATAGCGGATAATTTGACCATGTTTTCAGAGGTTCCACCAGGATTCATAATTTCTGCATAGATTTCTGTCATTATCAAACAATGAAAACATCCGCTCGATAATCAATATTTAGTTTTTCATTGTAATTTGATTGATTAGTTACCAATAAATTACAAAAACAAATCAATACAAACAAGTGACAATTTTTTTTAAATTTGTTTTTGGCGTGAAATTCGTCATGTAAATTTTAATAGTTTTATTTTTAAACATGCTCTTAACTTAATTAAATTTTGTTCTTTAGTTGTTCCCCAACGCATCTGTGCTTTTGCGGAAAGCCCACCAGCTCTATATGCCCCTCTCCATTGGCTCTTTTTAGTAAGAACAATACCCAGAATCTGGGATGTTTTCATAAAAGTCTCCAACCCTGAACTACAGCAGAGCATCAGGGTATTTAGCCTTGATGGTATTATACTGCGTCATTAACGGGGTTTCCTTCTTCGTTTTTGCCATAATAAAAAATGAGCCCCAAATTTAATTAAAATAAATTCAGGGTTGGAAATTGTGATGAAATTAATCTCGCTATGGGGATCAAAAATGATGTTGATGTGTTCTGAATAAAATATTTATTGTATTTTTCAGTAAAATTAATTCTATGATTTACCCTGTTTTGGAAACTGAAAGGCTTCTTTTAAGACAGCTGGTTCCTGATGATGCAGAAGACCTCTTCGAATATTTTTCCATGGATGAAGTCATGGAATATTATGATCTGGAAACCTTTAAAACCCTGGAAGATGCTCAAAAGATCATCAGACATTTTAATAATGAATTTGAAAAAGGAAAAGGCTTCCGGTGGGCACTGGAATTAAAATCCGAACAAAAGGTCATAGGAACATGCGGCTACCACAACTGGTACCGGGAGCACTTCAGAGCTGAGATCGGCTATGAACTGAACCCTAAATTCTGGAGAAACTCCTATATGAAAGAAGCCATTCTTCCTATTCTTACTTTTGGCTTTGAAAGTATGAAGCTTCACAGGGTAGACGCATTCATAGATCCTTCCAATATTTCTTCCGAGAAACTTTTACATGCTTTAAATTTTAAAGATGAGGGAACTCTCCGTGATTACTTTTTTGAAAAAGGAAGGTTTGTAGATGCCAAAATCTTCGGACTTATTAATGAATAAAGATGGGAGATGGATGCCGGAAGATGGAAGTTTCTGAAGTTCTACAGAACCAATGAATATTTTTTTTAATTAATTTTTTAAAACCTTTTGACTTTCCTAATTGACTTTCGTTGAATTAAACCGTCACAGGAAATATAAGGAGATATATTAACCTACAGCTTCCGTCTTCAACCTTCAAGGCTATTTCCTTTTCTTTTCAAAGGCTTCCATGCCTTTTTCATAAGCCCATTTCTGCTTGTAATTCACCCACTTAGCCTTAAATAGCTTCCGCAAAAGCTTATCTGTATACCTCATGATAAAAACATGGTACATCATATTGGCAAAAACGTTCGGCTTGTTGGGAAGAGCTCTGAGCGACATAGAAAATCCCGGTTCCAGGTATCTGTTGAAATGCCAGAATGCCCCGGGAATGAAAAGCGCATCACCATGCTCCATAAAAATTTCATAGCCTTTGGCATACTGCAAGGCCGGAAACTTCTCATAATCAGGATTTTCATAATCGATATCATATACCGTATGAACAGAGAGCGGCACTTTATATAAAAAGGCAGATTGTTTTTGGTCAAATAGCAGGATCCTTTTCTTACCCTCGAAGTGAATGTGAAGAAAATCTCCCAGATCCACATCGTAATGCATCAGCACATGAGCCTCACTTCCGCCAAAGAAAAGAGTGGGCAGCCGTTTAAAAAACTTAATTCCAAGATCAGGATACGTAAAATTTTTCAGCAGTTCCGGAAGCCGGTCTGTGATGATGTAAAAAAAGATACGCAGATCTGAAGGCCCGCTTTTGATCCGGTCAATATAGTCCTTCATTTTCATATTCGTCACAGGAGCATCCGAGCTTTTGGAAGCATCAGCCGGTTTATTATCATACAGCGGCACGAGCTGATCACCTGCCTTTTCACGGATGTAGGCAAGATTCCATTTGTCAAAGGCATCCCATCTGGACGCAAAATTTTTGATCAAAAGCGGTTTGTGTTTTTTGAAATAATTCTTCTGAAAATCTTCTTTACTGATATCACTGACTACATCTACGTTTTCGAGGATCATCTTGTTTAGTTATTTAAATACGAAATAAAAATAGTCTTTTTTTGAAATCTGGGAAAATTAAAAAATTGATACCTTTATCATTAGCCTATTCAACTTAAGACATAAAACAAAAAAGAAAGTACTCCTCCTAAAATGACAACCACACATCCCTGCGGATTTTTAGTTCTTCTTTACCTCTTCCAAAAGTATTTACATAATGTCCATTCACCCGTTTTCCATTCTTTTTAAAATGTCCTTTTCTATAATATCCCATTTATTTTTTATTGCAAAGAAACGGGATGGGCTAAAATCAATTTTATAGGTTCCCATAAAGCAGAGATAAAATGAAAAAATTATCTTTGTAGGACTAAGCGCATTTATGAGAGCCTATAACACCAAGCATTTTCTGAAGATTCTTTTCAGTATGCATAAAAGCGATACGATGAAGATTCTTTTTCCAACGATGATCCTCGTTGGGCTTTATTCCTGGGGAATTCAGTATCTGGAAGTAGAGTATCTTCATCTTACTACAAAATCGGGGGTAAGCAATGTTGGAATGATTCATTCCCTGTTGGGTTTTGTATTGTCGCTGCTATTGGTTTTCAGAACAAATACAGCTTACGACCGATGGTGGGAAGGCAGAAAACTTTGGGGAAAACTGGTGAATGATACCCGGAATTTTGCTGTAAAGATCAATGCCATCTTAGGCAACAACCCGCAAGACGCTGAGCAGATTTCAAGATACTTAAAATACTTTCCGCATTTTCTGGCCAAGCATCTTTCCCAGGAATCTACAAGATTGGCTTTAGACGAAGATTATTCTGAAATTGAAAGTTCCCTGAAGCATCATGGTCCCAGTGAAATTATCATTCTTTTAACCCATAAGCTAAATCAGCTGAAAAAAGAAGGAAAGATCTCGGATATTGAAATGCTGTATCTTGACAGTCAGCTTTCCGGATTTCTGGATGTCTGCGGAGGTTGCGAGAGAATTAAAAACACCCCTATTCCCTACTCCTATTCTTCATTTGTTAAGAAATTTATCATCTTATATGTCCTGGCACTGCCTGTTGCCTATGTGATTACCATTGGACTGCTGATGATCCCGCTTACCGTATTTGTCTATTATGTTCTGATGAGTCTTGAGCTTATTGCTGAGGAAATTGAAGATCCTTTCAATAATGACGAAAATGATATTCCCATGGAAGCATTGGCACAAAATATTGAGAGGAGTGTACACCAGATCATGGGACTGAAAAAGTAAAAATCAACCTTAAAGGTTGATTTCTTTGATTTCTCCGTCTGCTTTTATTTCTACAAATTTACTTTCGCGGTTCGCCGCAGAATAACCATAAAAAAAGGTCTGGTATATAGGAGTAGAATACAGATAACCACCGTAGCCATTATAGGCATCTGATCTTCCGGTCTGCTCCTGATAACTTGCCGTTGCTGTGAAGTTAACAATCGTTTCCAGATAATATTTTCCGGGTCTTAATTTTTCAAACTTAAACCTTCCGTGATCGTCCGTTAAAGCTTCCAGCCTGTATTTAAACGCATCTTCGGACATGTAGACCGTTGTTTTCTTATTCTCATACTTTCTTCTCATGCTGTAAAACTCATCAAAATAAGGCGTTACAGGAAAAAGCATCACGACAGTTCCTTTAGGAGCATAATGCTTTGCCCCGAGCAGAGGTTTGATCCCCCAATTGTTTTTCTGCTTCGTGGAAGCCACTCCTTCTATCGTAGAATTTCCAAAGCTAAGCATCTCCCTGGCTAACTTTTTATCAAAAAAAGCCTGCGGATAATAGGTGTTCTGTGCCTGTGAAAACAGAAAAGAGAATACCAACAGCAGTAAAGTAGATATTTTTTTCATGTTAATATTTTAAATCAAATATAAGTATTTTACTATTTTTGAAATAAAAATATCTATGAAATACTTTTTTCTGTTGCTAATGACCGCGTCATCGTGGTTAATAGCACAAAAGCCATGCGGATTCAAAGACGGACTTCAGGAAGGATCGTGCAAAGCTTTTTACGATAACGGGCAGGTAAAGCAGATTCTGGAATGGAAGAAAGGAAAAGTGGAAGGTGATGCCATTTATTACCACGACAACGGAAAAGTCCAGGCCAAAGGAGAATACAAGAAAGACTATAAGGTAAAAGAGTGGGCCTATTATGATAAAAATGGCGTTCTTACTTCAAAAGAGGTTTTTAGAAATGGCGACAAAAATGTTTATGACAACAGCTTTACAGCTACTTTTTATACTCCTTCAGGCGCCGTTGCTGAAATTTCCAATTATAAATTTGCTAAATTACACGGTGAAAGCAAAGTTTTCTACGAAAACGGGAAATCCGTAAAACAGATCGGTCAGTATGAGAACGGACTTGCCGTAGGAAAATGGAAATCATTTCACCCGTCAGGAAAACTACAGCGTGAAACAGAATTTGCCAACGATAAATGGAACGGAACCCGGATTCATTACCGTGAAGACGGAAGCGTTGAAAAGACAGAGATCTACAGAGACGGAAAATTAATCTCAACAAAATAAAACAATTGGTACAGAAATTAAAACTGGAAGAACTTAACAGAATAGATGTAGAAACATTTAAGAAGGCTGAGAAAATTCCATTGGTCATTATTTTAGACAATCTAAGGAGCATGCATAATGTGGGAGCCTCTTTCAGAACGGCAGACGCTTTTCTGATCGAAAAAATAATTCTTTGCGGGATTACGCCACAGCCACCGCACCGGGAGATCCACAAAGCGGCACTTGGAGCTACAGAAAGTGTGGACTGGGGCCACGAAAGTGATATTAACACAGCAATTACCGACTATAAAAGCCGTGGATATGAAATCATAGGGATCGAGCAGACAACAGACAGCATCATGATCACAGATTTCAGTATCGACAAATCGAAAAAATATGCACTGATCTTAGGGAATGAAGTAGAAGGAATAAGTGATGAAGCACTCGCGAATATTGATACATTTCTTGAAATTCCACAGCTTGGAACCAAGCACTCTCTGAATGTAAGTGTATGCGGCGGAATTGTGATGTGGGAGTTTGCCAAAGCCTTAAAATAAAAAAACTGCATATGTCCTTAAAAGACAGTGCAGTTTGAAATAAATCTAATAAAAAGTAAAAATGAAAGGCGACAAAGATACTTTTTTTTTCCTTACGAACAAATTTTAACATCATTTTTTTAATTTTTCAAGAAAAAAAATGATGTTTTGAGAAAAAGTTTCATTTAATTTTTTATAAATTAGCACAATGTTTATCAAGGATTATATCTCAAAAGACTTTCCGTGTTTTAGCCTGACTGACTCAATAGAATCAGCGAGGAATACGTTAGAGGATTTTGGCTATTCCCATGTTTTCATAAAAAAGTCCCATCACTTTTATGGAGCCATTGCAGAGGATTTCCTTTATGACGGCGATGGAATTCTAAAGGATCTTGAGCATCAGATTGAGCGTTTCGCCATCCTGGAAGATAATAATATCATGGACAGCATCCGCCTTTTCTATACGTTCAGTGCCAATGTAATTCCGGTGATCAATAAAAACGAAAAGTATCTTGGGTATATTACCTGTGAGGATATTTTCCAGAATCTTTCCCGTTATCCGCTGTTTTCAGAGACCGGAGCTATCCTTACGATTGAAACCCCGGCCAGAAAATATTCGATGACGGAGATCGCCAATATTGTTGAAAGTAACAACTCGAAATTCTATGGCGGATTCATCACATTAATGTCTGATGAAGTGATTCAGGTAACCATTAAGATCAGCAATGAAAATCTGTCTTCAATAGACGCTACTTTTGACCGGTACGATTATAGAATTGTTGAAAAATACTATTCTGATGAAAAATCAGATCTGTTTAAGGACAGATTCGGGTTTTTCCAAAAATTCATAGAAATATAACATGAAGGCAGCCATATATTCTCAGAAAAAAGACCTCGATACTTTTTTATATTTAAGCAAGTTTATTTCAGAACTTGAAACCAGAGGCGTAAAATCTGTTCTGTATGATGAAATGGCTGAAGCACTTCAGTTCTCAAAGATATTTGAAACCTTCAACAGCAAACAGGATCTGCTGGATAAGGAGGTAGATCTTTTCTTTACTTTTGGAGGTGACGGTACGATCGTCAATTCATTAACGTTTATTGAAGATCTTGAAATCCCGATTGTTGGGGTAAATACCGGAAGATTAGGATTTTTGGCCAGCTTTACAAAAGAGGAAGCATTCAAAGAACTTGATGCCATCTTAAAAGGTGACGTCAAAACAAGCCGCCGTGCCGTTATTGAAGTAGTTTCTCCAAAATCCGGTGACTTTTTCCCGTATGCATTAAATGACGTTACCATATCAAGAAAGGAAACAACCTCCATGATCACGGTAGATTCATATATAAATGACGAATTTCTCAATGTATTCTGGGGTGATGGTGTGATCGTTTCTACGCCTACAGGCTCTACGGCTTATTCTTTAAGCTGTGGAGGGCCCATTATCTCTCCGAACAACGAAAATTTTGTCATTACCCCTATTGCTCCCCACAATCTGAATGTGAGACCTTTGGTGGTAAATGACAAAGTAGAAATAAAATTTAAAGTGGAAAGCAGGGTACCTCAGTATTCTCTTTCGCTGGACTCCAGACTGGTCCATATAGAAACCGACAAAGAAATTATCATCAAAAAGGCGAATTTTCAGATCCTTCTGGTACAGCCCAACCATTTGAGTTTCTACGAAACAATCCGTCAGAAGCTGCTTTGGGGCAGGGACAAAAGAAATTAGTAATTCCTCAAAAATGATTACCTTTACAGGAATTTTAAAAACGCCTAATAATTTAAAATAAAAAGTAAAACATGAGCAGAATTTTTCCGGCAGGAGTTGCCACAGGTCAATTAGTTACTGATATTTTTCAGTATGCCAAAGAAAATAAATTTGCACTGCCTGCAGTAAACGTAATTGGTTCAAGCAATGTAAATGCTGTTATGGAAACTGCAGCAAAATTAAACTCTCCTGTAATTATCCAGTTCTCAAATGGCGGAGCTGCGTTCAACGCAGGAAAAGGATTAAGCAATGACGGCCAGAAATCAGCTATTTTAGGAGCTATTGCCGGAGCAAAACATATCCACACACTGGCAGAAGCTTACGGAGCCACTGTTATTTTACATACAGACCACTGCGCTAAGAAATTATTGCCTTGGATCGATGGATTATTAGATGCAAGTGAAGAGCATTACAAGCAGACAGGAAAATCTCTTTATTCTTCTCACATGCTGGATCTGTCTGAAGAACCTTTAGAGGAAAACTTGGAAATCTCTGCTAAATATTTCGAAAGAATGGCTAAAATGCAGATGACTTTAGAAGTTGAGATCGGTGTTACAGGTGGTGAAGAAGATGGTGTAGACAATTCTGATGTAGACAATTCCAAATTATATACTCAGCCTGAAGATATAGCTTATACTTATGAAAAATTAAAAGCTATTTCTGACAATTTCACTATTGCAGCCGCTTTCGGTAATGTACACGGAGTTTACAAGCCTGGAAACGTGGTTCTTACCCCAAAAATCCTTGACAACTCTCAGAAATTCGTTCAGGAGAAATTCGGAACAGCTGATAAGCCGGTTAACTTTGTATTCCACGGAGGTTCCGGGTCTACTTTAGAAGAGATCAGAGAAGCAATCGATTATGGAGTCATCAAAATGAATATCGATACTGATCTTCAGTTTGCTTACACAGAAGGAGTTAGAGATTATATGGTTAACAATATTGATTATTTAAGAGCTCAAATCGGAAACCCTGAAGGAGAAGAAAAACCAAACAAGAAATTCTATGATCCAAGAGTTTGGGTAAGAAAAGGGGAAGAGACTTTCTCTACAAGACTGGTTAAAGCGTTTGAAGACTTAAATAACGTAAATACTTTAAAATAATTTTTGTAAAAAGAAGAATGTATAAAGTACAGAGTAGATTAATGCTTTTGTCTTTATACATTTTACCTTTTACATGATACATTAATACAGACAAAAAATGGCATTCGACTGGTTTAAAAGAAAAGCAAAAAACATTACCACCTCTACTGATGAAAAAAAGGACGTTCCCAAAGGCCTTTGGCATCAGACTCCATCAGGAAAAATTGTGGAGCATGATGAATTGAGAAGAAACAGCTATGTTTCTCCTGAAGACGGGTTCCACGTAAGAATAGGAAGTGCTGAATTTTTTGAGATCCTTTTTGACGAAGGTAAGTTCACCGAACTGGATGCCAATGTTGAAAGTATTGACATCTTAAATTTCAAAGATACCAAGCCTTATAAAGACCGTTTAAAAGAGGTAAGAGCTAAAACAAAACTTACAGACTCTATCAGAAATGCTGTAGGAACCGTAAAAGGAACTGAAATGGTGGTTTCTTGTATGGATTTTGCTTTTATCGGCGGATCTTTGGGCTCTGTAATGGGAGAAAAAATCAGAAGAGCAGTGGATTACTGTATCGCCAACAAACTTCCGTACATGATCATCTGTCAGTCCGGAGGGGCAAGAATGCAGGAAGCAACTTATTCTCTGATGCAGCTTGCTAAGGTACAGGCTAAACTGGCCCAACTTTCTGAAGCAGGGCTTTTATACATCGCTTACCTTTGTGACCCTACTTTTGGAGGAATTACAGCTTCTTTTGCTATGACAGCAGATATTATCATGGCTGAGCCGGGAGCACTGATCGGTTTTGCAGGTCCGAGAGTAATCCGTGAAACAATCGGAAGAGATCTTCCTGAAGGTTTCCAGACCTCTGAATTCCTACAGGAAAAAGGTTTTGTAGATTTTATCGTAAAAAGAACTGAAATTAAGGATACGGTAGCTAAAACAGTAAATTTATTAGCTGTAAACGCTTAAGATCTGTAACAAACAACATACAGTCTCTCTCTAATTAGGGAGAGATTTTATTTATGAGGACTTTCAAGATTTTTTTTAATACCATCCGAAGCATGAGTCTGAAAAAGATCATGCGTCTTTTATCGCTTATTCTTCCCCATCCTCTTTTTGCTTTATTAAGCTTCCATGCCACGATGCAGGCTTTTACCATTGCTCAGAAAAAATTTCCTAAAACAGCCTCAAATAATGGCATTGGAAATGCTTTCAGGCATGCGCTGTGGTGCTGTTTTATTATGATGTACTGCTGTAAGGTTTCCTCTCCGGAAAAAGCTCTGGATTTCTGTAAAAGAATTACGGATATGCATGAAGAACTGTTTCCAAACGAGCCTTTGGAAACGAAAATGGATCTCCACAACAACAAGATTGGTATGGATTATTTCATGGAACTGCTTCCGGGAATCCACCGCCAGTTTTTTGAAAAAAGTTTTTTTATCGACAGCCTGGCTAAGAAAATGGATGAGGCTAAGGTTCTTAAAAGCCTGGATGATGATTTTGAGGGATATCTGGTGTATCTAAATGACTAAGATTTAGAACGCTCGATTTCGCTCAGTATAACATTGGATATCAACTTTTAAGGAGCAGAATAACCTTCTGTCATCCTGAGCGAAGTTGAAACAGCTCAATATAAATCATAAAATCAGCGGAGTTTATAAAGATCTTTTTCCTCAATTTCCTTTTTATTTATTATCTTTTCTAAAATTTTAATTTAATCGAATGGTCCTCAGCAGAATTTGGTCGGCTTTCATTATCATCGCCATTGCCATAGCCAGTATTAAATACGTTTCGTCCGGCCACTACAAAACCATCTTTAATGATATGGTGGTAGGAAAAGGAGGTGACACGGTTCAGGTCGCTTCACAGCAGATGAATACGCTTACTCCGCTTGTCAGGGACAGCCTGATGAAAAAAAACGATTTTGCAGACCGCAGGATCCATTATAAAACAGACTCTCTAAAACAGAATGTAAACGTCTACAGAATTCAGGAAGCAGACGGCGTGATCGGAACTTCCGAAACCGCAGTAAAGATATGTATTGGCCTGATCGGGATTATGACTTTATTTATGGGATTCATGAGCATTGCGGAAAAAGCAGGCGGAATTAATCTTTTAAGCCGCTTTATACAGCCTTTTTTCTCAAAATTATTTCCTGAAATTCCTAAAAACCATCCGGCTTTCGGGCATATGCTGATGAATTTCAGTGCCAACCTCCTGGGTTTGGACAATGCCGCTACCCCATTTGGATTAAAAGCTATGGAAAGTCTTCAGACTTTAAATCCCAATAAAGATACTGCCAGCAATTCGCAGATCATGTTTCTGTGTCTCCACGCGGGAGGAATGACATTAATTCCAGTTTCTATTATCGCGATCAGGGCTTCAATGGGTTCGAAAACTCCAACCGATATTTTTCTCCCCTGCATGATTGCCACTTTTGCGGCGACACTCGCAGCTATGATCATCGTATCTCTTTATCAGAAGATCAATCTGCTTCGCCCGGTAGTAATTGCTTATGTGGGCGGAATTTCAGCTCTTATTGCGCTTCTGGTTGTCTATTTGGTTCAACTTAGTAAGGACGAGCTGGATACGTTCAGTAAAATATTAAGTAACGGACTGATTCTGTTCATTTTTCTGGCGATTGTTTTGGGTGCTGTTTATAAAAAAATCAATGTTTTTGATGCATTTATTGAAGGCGCAAAAGAAGGCTTTACCACCTGCGTCAAGATCATTCCCTATTTGGTAGGAATGCTGATCGCAATTTCTCTTTTGAGAACTTCAGGCGTTTTCGATGTAATTATTGATGGAATGAAGTGGGTAGCCAACACCGCCGGCTTTGATCCAAGATTCGTGGACGGACTTCCGACTGCCTTGATTAAACCTCTCTCCGGATCGGGAGCGAGAGGAATGATGGTGGATACTATGGCCACATTTGGAGCAGACAGTTTCCAGGGGAAGCTTGCAGCAGTTCTTCAGGGAAGCTCAGATACCACGTTTTACGTGATCGCAGTATATTTTGGAGCAGTAGCCGTGAAAAACACAAGATACACGGTAATTGCCATGCTTCTGGCAGATTTGGTAGGAGTTATTACTGCAATTGCGCTGGCGTATTTGTTTTTTGCTTAATGAGCAATGGTGGCTTCGAGTGCCTCAGCCACCAGAACTCCGTATCCATATGAACTAAATAAAGATATTAAAATAAATATTATCAAAAAGCCACGACTGGGATTTGTAGGTGGCTGAGGCACTCGAAGCCGCCATTAACTTTAAACATCGAACCTTAAACTTTGAACCAAAAATGATCACAGATAAAGAATTCACATTAAGATTAATACGACAGTTAACCCAGGCATTGGAAAAACTGATCTTAGATAAGCCTGAGGAAAGTTTAATGCAGAAAGAACTGGATTTTGATTCTTTAATGAAAGATATTTTCAAGATAGATTTCGCAGAAATTTCTTCAAAAACGAAAGAAGAGATCATTGCCATTGTTAATGAAAGGCAGGAAAGAGACCATAAAGACTATTATGAAATGCTGGGAAACCTTTTTTACTTTAAGGGTAAGCAGGAGGATAACAAAGACTTTTTAGACAAGTCAAAAACATTCTATGAGCTTTATCTCCAGACCAGCGGGATTTTCGCCCTTCCTGTGATCAACAGAATCAATGAAATGAAAAAAGCACTTGAATAAAGTGCTTTTGTATTTTAGAATGTGATTTTATATGTTCCGGTAGAGGATGTAGCGGCCTTTTCGGCTTTCACATACTTTTTAACCCATGATACGCCTGTAGAAGAAATACAGGGATCTGATGTTCCTCCCGATCTCCTTGCAGAAATTACATTTCCAGCTTTATCTACGGTATAAGCAATGGTAATTGTTCCGCTTGCCGTGCAGCTGTTACTTGGCTGTGCGCCACCTCTTCCCATAGTTCCCGGAATATATCCAATTAACTTTCTGTCAATTCCTACTTTACTGTCCCCGTTTCCGTCTCCTCCCAGAGGATCTCCTGCGTTTCCTATTCCACTACCCGTACCCTGGCTTCCGGCTTTCGTTCCTCTTCCCCTGATCAGGTTTCCAATCGCTGCGTTTCCTTTTCCGTCACCACTTCCTGTTTTAGAATTGGCTGTTGTTGCTCCCGTTTTTTTAGTATTCTTAGAGGCACTTGAACTTGTCGATGTCTTTTTGTCTGTCTTTTTGGATTCCTCCTTCTTCGGAACACTTACTTTCGAATTGTTTCCTGTAAGTACTTTTTCCTTCACCTCTGTTTTCTTTGGTTCAGGTGCAGGTTCAGGCTTTATAACCGTTTTTGTTTCAGGCACAGCCGTTTCTGCCGGCTCGGAAGTTACTTCTTCAGTAGCTGCAGCAAGGCTTCCCGGCTGATCAGCGGGTTCTTCAATTCCGTTTCCGTTCCTGTTATCCCCGAAATTAACAAGCATTGTTGTTATCACTTCATCCGGTTGCTTATCCAATTCCGGCTTCAGTTTATAAAGAAAAACAAAAAGCAAAATGGCGGACCAGATGAGGACAGAAAGTATGGCACTTTTTATCCTGTCTTTGTTTTGCTCATTTTTGTTTACAGTGTAACTTCTCATCTTAAATGATTCTTTCCGGCAGTTCCGGAGACGTTATTTATCTTTAACCGTTGCAATAGCAATATTAAATTTATTCTTTTCAGCAATTTCCATGACAAAAACAACGTCTTTATGCATGGTATTTTCATCTGCACGGATGGTAAATGATTTATTCGTCTGACCCGTCAATTTACTGACAATTACTGATTCCAGCTGTTCTCTCGTAACAGGGTTATCATCAACAAAATAAGATCCGTCCGGCTTAATACTTACCGTTAAAGGATTCGGAATATTATCTTCTATTGCCCCCGCTTTCGGCAACTTTACATCAATTGCACTCTGATTGGCGGCTGATGAAGTTATCATAAAAAATATCAGCATCAGCAAGATAACATCTGTCATCGCTGCTAAACTGAATTCCGGATTCGCTTTATTTCTCCTCTGAATTTTCATCTGTTTCTTTTTACTTTTTTAATGGTCAGATGGAATCGCTTAATACATTATTATCTGAAAGGCCAAAAGGCTCGTAAGCGATTTCATAAGAAAGATTTATAAAGGTTTGTTGATAAGGTCTAAAAATTCTCCGGACATATTCTGTGTTTTCAATACAAATTTATCAATTCTTGTTAAAAGTATATTGTAAAAAAAGTTAGCCGGAATAGCTACAGCCAAACCTACAGCTGTCTGTCCTAAAGCTGTATAAATACCTTCAGATAAAGTCTTAGGCGAGAAAGATCCTGTGGCATGGGAAAGGTTGAAGAAAGCGATGATCATCCCGATAACCGTTCCTAAAAGTCCTAGCATTGGTGCAATACTCGGCACCACAGCCAAAAGATTCAGATTCTTCTCCATATTTGCCACCTCTACCTGAGCCTGAGATTCCATCGCACTTACAATATCAGAAACGGGACGTCCCAATCTTGAAATCCCTTTTTCTAAAATTCTTCCTTCCGGAGAATTCTGTCTTTTACAGTAATCCGCTGCCGATTCTATCTTTCCTTCTTTGATAAAATCTTCAATATTCTCTATGAAATTGGCATCTGTTTTTGAAGTCAGCCTTTTAATAAAGAAAAAACGTTCAAAGAACAGATACAGTGAAAATACACCCAAAGCGAGAACGACAAACATTACAATTTTAGCAAAAGCCCCTCCGTGGAACATGATTTTCCAAAATGAAAATTCTAAATCGTCTGTTGCAACTGCTGGAGCAGTAATCTGTGCAAATAAAATCTGAGTAAGTTCCGTTAACAGCATTAATGTAAATTTTTATAAAATTTTAACGACAAATGTAGTGGAATATTATGAATTGCTCTCTTAAAAATTGTTTAAAAACAACTTAAAATTTGTTATTATTAAGAGACAGCAAATTTCTTTCCAAAAGAAATTTTGAAAAGAAATTATTATAAAAAGATAAAGAAAACGGTTAGTCTTCGTCTATATTAATTTGGTCCTGCTTAAATTCACATTTGAGACGGAATGGGATGGGTGTATCAGATCCTGTATAGAAGTCGTCTATAGTTCCTTTCCAGATCACCTGAAGCTCACCTTCTTCATTTTTCTCAAACAGGAGTTCATTATCGTAGATAAAGGCATCCTCATCATCAAACAAATCCACTTCTGTATAAGTTTCTTCATCAGAATCATTGATTTTGATCGTTTTCCCTTCAATCTCCTTCGATTCTATCGGAAAATCAAAAATTTCAAGTGAAAGTTGCGGAAAGTTGTACTGTAATGAATCATCATCTACATGATCCAAACTGTCATCCGTTATAATTTCAACCTCTAATAAATGTTGCTGGTTGCTGTAGACCGCCTTACAATAAGTGTTTCTAATATTGTATTTTAGGGTCTCCTCCGGATGGTAAATTTTTAAAATCCCTTTCATTATTTCTTAAAAAAGAGCTGTAATAATATGATTGTTAAACGTTTTAGACAAAGATAAAAAATTGATTCAAAGTTAAAAATTTTTTGAAAATTATTTTTTTAAATCATTATGATTGATTATTCCGCATATGCCAATAATACTTACTTTTGTTTCATAAAGATTCTGAAAATGAAAAACATTTTATCAAAAGGTATTTTGGGACTGGGACTGGTGATCAGCATGGCAGCCTGCAAAAAATCTGATTCTCCTTTAACGAAGGTAACGCCTACCAATATGGATTCTATTGCGTCCAACTATTATGAGCAGTATCTTAAACTCTACCCCTTAGAAGCTACTTCTCAGGGAGATACGAGGTATAACGACCAGCTTCCTATTAATATTGACAGGGATTTTATTTCCGGAGAGGTTGCTTTTTACAATTCTGTCCAAAAACAGCTGGAAAACGTTGATTATAAAGGCCTTTCGGATGATGAAAAGGTTGTTTATGATGTTTTGGATTATACCTTAAAAGATAAAATTGAAGCATACGCCTATCATCCCGAATATATCCCTTTTACACAGTTTGGAGGTCTTCCCCTGAACTTCCCGCTGTATGGAAGCGGAGAAGGAAGCCAGCCTTTTAAAACTGAAAAGGACTATAATGACTGGCTGAAAAGAATGGAAAAATTTCCTGACTGGATGAACGCCGCCGCAGAAAATTTCCGTGAGGGAATCAACAATAAGATTGTCCTTCCTAAAAAACTGGTTGTCAAAATGATCCCTCAAATGAGAGCTGAAGAGATCACCACAACCGATCTGGAGAAAAACATTTTCTACGGACCTGTCAGAAAATTCCCTAAAAGCTTTACCAAGGCACAAAAAGACAAATATTCAGCTCTTTATGCTGATGCTATTACAAAAAAGATCATTCCGGCCTATACCAAAATGGGAACATTCCTGGAAAAAGAATATCTTCCGAAAGCACGGGATACAGATGGCTACAACAGCCTTCCGAACGGGAATGAGATTTACAGATATTATGCTAAAAGCTGGACAACAACAAAGAAAACTCCTGAAGAGATCAACAAAACAGGATTACAGCAGGTGGCAATGCTCCGCGCAGAAATGGAGAAAGTAAAGCAGCAGGTTGGCTTTACCGGAACACTGGAAGACTTTATTAACTTTGTGAAGACCGATCCTAAAGCAATGCCTTATAAAACTTCTAAAGAGGTTCTGGATGGATTTAACGGCATTTTAGCAAAGATCACTCCTAAGCTGAAGACTATGTTCAGTGTAACGCCAAAAACGAAGTTTGAAATCAGACAAACGGAAAAGTTCAGGGAAGCCAGTGCCAGTGCAGAATACATTCAGGGAACTCCGGATGGAAAAAGACCGGGCATATTTTATATGCCGCTTCCGGATCCTGCCAAATTCAATGTAACCTCAGGGATGGAGTCTCTTTTCCTTCACGAAGCTATTCCAGGGCACCATTATCAGGTTTCTCTTCAGCAGGAGAATACCAAGCTGCCTAAGTTTATGAGATTTGGATGGTTTGGCGCTTATGGTGAAGGCTGGGCACACTATTGCGAGACCTTAGGCCCTGAATTCGGCCTGTATACGGATCCTTACCAGAAAATGGGGTATCTGAGCGACCAGATGCTGAGAGCCGTAAGACTGGTTGTAGATACCGGAATTCATACGGGAAGCATGAAAAGAGAGGAGGCCATTAAATATTTCCTGAGCAATATTTCCTATGATGAAGCCAGCGCGACCGCGGAAGTGGAAAGATATATGGCAATGCCGGGCCAGGCACTGGGATATAAGATTGGTTCTCTCCGTATCCGCGAGCTTAGAGAACAGTATCAGAAAGAGCTTGGAAAGAAGTTTAATTTAGCAAGCTTCCATGATGAGATTTTAAGCCAGGGATGCCTTCCTCTTGATGTTTTGAACAGAAAGATGGAGCTTTGGGCAAAAAAACAGAAATAAATTGCTTTAAACGGATCAAATTAAAGATGGGATGATTAATTTTAATGTCCCATCTTTTTGTTTGAAAAGCTTAACGAGTTAATAATAGAAATTACTATGATCATAGAAAGCCTAAGATCTCTTTACAGCAGAGATTTAAATAAATTAAAAACAGAAATAGAATCTTATCAGAATGAAAATTCTATCTGGAAAACAGATAAAAACATTGCAAATTCTGCGGGAAATCTCTGTCTGCATCTGGTTGGCAACCTCAACAATTATATTGGTGCAGAGCTTGGTAAAACCGGTTATATCAGGAACAGGGAACTTGAATTTTCATTAAAAGATATTTCAAGGGCTGAACTTATTGAGAAAGTAACAGCAACCATAGCTATGGTAGACAATGCACTCAATAAATTAACGTCAGAAGATCTCGAAAAGGAATACCCTCTTGTTGTTTTCGGAGATACCATGACAACAGGCTACTTCTTAATTCACCTGATCACCCATCTGGATTATCATTTGGGCCAGATTAATTATCACAGAAGACTGCTGGATTTCTAATTACATAGCTTTTAACCTTGAAATCAAACAATTAATAAAAACCCTTCTCGCCAAATGAATAAACAGATAAAGAAGTTGTAATTATCCATAAAAAAGCACCATTTTTATGGTGCTTTATATCAAATTTGAAATTGATAAATTATTTTATATTCTTAAAAATAACGTATTTTATTTTTCAAACATCATTTTAGTAATAAAATCCTTCTCTCCTTTTCCTCTGGCCGGCGAATATTCTCTTCCGTAGAAAATAATCTGCAGGTGAAGCTTGTTCCAGACCTCTTCAGGAAATATTGCTTTAGCATCTTTCTCTGTTTCTACGACATTTTTTCCGGAAGTAAGCTTCCATTGCGTCATCAGTCTGTGGATATGAGTATCCACAGGAAAAGCCTGAAATCCGAAGCCCTGGCTCATCACTACAGAAGCTGTTTTATGACCTACTCCCGGCAGTGCTTCCAGTTCTTCGTAAGTTTGGGGAACTATCCCGTTATGTCTTTCCAGTAAAAGTTCTGCCATTCTTTTAAGGTTCTTAGCTTTGGTATTGGACAGTCCAATCTCTTTGATCAGCTCTTTGATCTGATATTCCTCCAGTCTGGCCATCCTTTGCGGCGTGCCTGCCACCTCAAACAAGGCGGGAGTTACCTGATTTACTTTTTTATCAGTGGTCTGTGCAGAAAGCGCTACAGCTACCATGAGTGTATAAGGATCGGTATGATCCAGCGGAATGGGTGTTGTAGGATATAATTTATCCAATTCTCTCTGAACGAGCTCCGCTCTTTGCTTTTTTGTCATTTAACCATTAAATTTGAACAAAATTAATTCATTATGCTGAAAGTAGGAGATAAATTACCTGAATTTGAAGGAACAAATCAGGATGGAGAAACAATAACCTCATCGAAATTAATCGGAAAGAAATTAGTCGTTTTCTTTTATCCTCAAGCCAATACTCCTACATGCACTGTGGAGGCCTGTAACCTGAGCGACAATTATTCAAAGCTTGAAAAGGCCGGATTTCAACTTCTTGGCGTGAGCGGAGATACGGTAAAAAAACAAAAAAACTTCCATAGTAAATTTGCTTTTCCCTATGATCTTCTTGCTGATGAAAACCATGACGTTATCGAAAAATTCGGGGTCTGGCAGGAGAAAAAAACATTTGGAAAAACATATATGGGCATTGTAAGAACTACCTTTATTTTTGACGAAAACGGAATATGTACAAGAGTAATAGAAAAAGTAACCTCAAAAACGGCTGCAGAACAGATTTTGGAGAAATAAGTTTTTATTTTAATGTTCTTAATAATGAAAAAGTAATTGCCTTTAAATAAGAATCGGCGGCCTTTGGCCGCCGATTCTTATTTTTTAATATCAATTCATCTTACTGCTTCGTCTCGTAATACATAAGTTCTTCATCCTCATTTGGAAGCGTAACATAATTTTTGAATTCAAGTCCTAATTTTTCAATCAGCTTCTGAGAAGAAAAGTTATCCTTTGAAGTAATGGCTGAGATCTTTTTCAGACCAAATTCATCCATTCCTATAGATTTCACCTTCTCTGCAGCTTCATACGCATATCCTTTACCTTCAAATTCCTCCAACAGAGAAAATCCTATATCCACGATCTCCAGACCTTCCCGCTCAAAGATGCCTACCCCTCCTATTTTTTCACCTGTATCTTTGGTAACAACCAGATAATTTCCGAAGCCCAATTTATCAAACTGCGGAAGAAATCTGTTTCTGATATAGTTTTCTGCATCCAAAACAGTCTTAATCTGGCGGTCACCAATGTATTTAATAAACTTTGGTCTGTTATAAAGCTCAAAAATAAACTCCCCGTCATCTACAGACATAGGCTGGATGATCAGTCTTTCCGTTTCGTAAATATTATTTTCGTTTGGTAGATTTTTTAGGCTCATCTTTTGGTTCTTCTTTTTTCTGGATTTTTAAAAGCCTTGGATTATTGGCACATTTCTTATTGTAAAGCTCAATATAGGTTCCATTATCTTTTACATTAGAAACAGCTCCTGTAGCCTTATTCACAGTCAGGGTATAATGGGTTTTCTGGTAAGGGCACTCTTTTGAAGTAAGCTTTCCCAGATCCAGGTAATAATTGGCAGCATCTTCATAATAATTACCGGCAACATCTTTAAACTCTTCATCCACCATATATCCGTCAGCTGTCAGAACAATGGCTGCTTCTTCAGCATTATCAATTTTCCCGACAAATTTTTTCAGGCCTTCAAGATCTGTAATGTAATTCATTTTCCCCCCTGAACCGTAGGCAATATAATAAAAGCTGTCTTCGTCAGGGAATAAATTAAACCCTGAAAACTGTGGGGTATAGTATGGTTTTCCGGCAGATGTTCTGAGCTCCTGATTTTTTCCGTAACTGTTATAAACAAGAACCCAGGAATCTGTCCTGTCGTTCGGAATGATCTTTTGTAAAATATTCGGAATCCCGGAAAAGTTTTTCTTGCTCTGAGAGTATCCTAAAAATCCCAAAAGCAGAAGTATAAGAGCTATTGATCGTATTGCGGTTTTCATCATAATTCAAAAATCAGCAGAAAGATAGCAATATTACATGAATTTATCTCCTTTCTTAAAACTTTTCAGATCAAGAACATAGTCTTTGATCAGCTGATCATTGTCTCTGGGACATATCAGCAGTGCTTTATCTGTGTCTACAACAATAAAATCCTCAAGACCGTCAATGATCACGGCTTTATTATTGTTCTTAAGGCGAATAATGTTTCCTTTGGAATTATAATTCAGGAAATGCCTTAGCTTTACGGCATTTCCATTCTTATCCTTTTCAGTATTTTCGTATACAGAAGTCCATGTGCCAAGATCACTCCATCCAAGATCTGAAGGAATGACATATACATTTTTTGCTTTTTCAAGGATTCCGTTATCAATGGAAATTTTCTGAACTTTCGGATAAATAGTTTCAATACAGCCATCCTCTTTTTCAGAATTATATTCACAGGCCATGAAGTGCTGCATCATCTCAGGAAGATACAGTTCAAATGCATGATGAATGCTTTTCACGTTCCAGATAAAAATTCCTGCATTCCACAGGAAATCACCGCTTTCTAAAAAGCTCTGTGCAATTTCAAGAATAGGCTTCTCTGTAAAGGTTTTAACTTTAAAATAATCTGATCCTTTCTTTTCCACAAACTGGATGTATCCGTATCCCGTATCGGGTCTTGTAGGCGTAATACCCAGGGTTACCAGATAATCATGTCTGGCAGCAAGATCAAAGGCAAGCTTCACTTTCTCCAGGAATACCTCTTCTTTTAAAATCAGGTGATCTGCCGGAAGAACAATCATGGTTGCTTCCGGATTAATTTCAGCAATCTTGTTGGCCATGTACAGGTTACAGGCCGCTGTATTTTTCATCAGGGGTTCCCCCACAATATTTTCTTCAGGAATTTCCGGAAGCTGCTGATGGGAAAGCGCAACATATTCTTTATTCGTGATCACGAAGATCTGCTCTTTAGGAATAATCCGGCTGATTCTGTCATAAGTCTGCTGAATCATGGTACGCCCTGTCCCTAAAATATCCTGAAACTGTTTTGGAAATTTCTGTGTACTCATAGGCCAGAACCGGCTGCCGATTCCTCCCGCCATGATGACACAGTATCTATCTGATTTTAACATTCTTGCCTACATTTTTCAACCCTAGCCAGAGGCTTGAAAGAATACTTTCTTCCTGTAGCCAGATTCTTACAAAGATAGTTTTTTTTAATCAGACCTTCTAATAAATACTTTTCGTTCCGGTATATAAAAAACTCTCCTTTCTGAAGCTCTTCAATGAAATGCAGTCTATCATCTTGTTTCTCAGTATGAAAATACCTTACCAGATCCGGGCTGGCCATAAAATTGGCCTTTGGGGATTTTGAAAATCTTACGATGATCGGTCTGAGATCCTCGTCATAAATCTCAAGGCTTTCAAGAAGCATGTTTCTAAATGTTTCTTTCCATTCATTTCCGTGCGGTGATATTCTTCGTCCGTATTTTTCAAAAGCAATCAGATGAGCCAGCTCATGGGTAAGGACAAAGAAAAAAAGCGGCGGCGTCAGTGTTGAATTGACGGTTATTTCGTGGGAGTTATCAGGAAGTTTTCTGTAATCTCCCAACTTAGAATTTCTGCCGCGTGTTACTTTTATATGAATATAATACTCCGAAAACCAGTTCCTTAAGTATTTATGCGTGTTTTGAGGTAAATATTTTTCTAATGACTGGATAGACATTTTACAAAGTTAATGGAATTCCTGAATAGAAATTCAACAGTTTAAGACTGAAAAGATAATTATATTTTGCCTGGGCAACAGATCCCTGGGCATTGGCGTAGTTATTTCTGGCTACATTCACATCATAAATTGTTGATCTTCCTGCCGCATAACTTTTATCTGCAAATTCTAAAGCCAGTTTGGTACTTTTCTCAGTTTCTACTGCTGCAAGGAAGGTTTCATAATTGGCATCTGCATCAAACTGCGCTTTCTGCACATTTTGTCTTACCGTCTGCTTCTGTTGTTCCAGGGTATTTTTAGCGACACTCTGGTTAATTACAGACTGCTCTACCTGCAGCTTGGTAATTCCTTTGTTGAAAATAGGAATATTCAGGGAAAGTCCTATATTCTGTCCGAAATTATCTTTATACTGCTGGAAAAAAGTGGGATCATTAACAGGGTTCCCAAGCTGGTCGTAGTTTTTACTTAACATATTATTATAGAACGAAGAAACCCCGGCATTCGCAGTCAGTGTTGGCCAAAATCCCGTCTTGGTTACTTCCGTCTGTGCTTCAGCAGACCGGATTCTGCTTTCGGCAGCTTTTATCTGCGGTTGGTTTTCATAGGCTGTCGTAAGAACATCATCCACAGACTTAAGTTGGGACGGCAGTGTATCGGAAACAGGTACATCTTCCACATCAAAGCCTTTATATTCGGGAAGCTGTAAAAGCTGAACAATGGCAAACAAAGCTCTTCCTACATTTATTTCCGCAGTTTTAAGATTCTGCTTTTCTCTTGCTAAGGCTGCTTCTGCTTCTGCCAGGATAGTTTGTGCAGTGGTTCCTACCTGGGTTGTTATTTTAGCCCGGTCATATTGTTTCTGAGCATTTTCTACCGCACTCTGGGAGATCTTAACAATTTCCTTGTTCAGAAGAACAGTAAGATACTGCTGTGCAATCTGTAGAGAAATATCATTTTTAATGGTTTCTATATCGTATTGGCTGGCTTCTACATCAAACTGTATTTTTCTGATGTTTTTCTCTAGTCTGCCATTATTGTAAAGCAGAACATCCGCACCCAGGTTCGCACTGTTGTTGAACCTGTCATTCCTGATACTTCCCGTACCCAATGGAAGCTGCCCGAAACCTACTGAATTGGACATTCCTGCGGACACGGAAGGCAGGTATTCTTTTTTAGCCATTTTAAGGTTAGCATCCTGGATCTGCTTAGAATATTGATTTTGGATAACCTGAAGATTATGCTCCACAGCATAGTCTACACATTCTCTTAAGGACCATTTCTTCTGAGCGCTTAGTCCCAGACAACTTAATCCAAAAACGATAATCCAACCTTTTTTCATATTAATAATTTTCAATATTAGACGAGCCAAATATAAAAAAGTTACAGTTTAAAAAAATTATTGTTTCATTTTAATAAAACTTTTGAGAATTTTGTATCATGACAACCGAACAATATCAGGAATCTGTCGACTGGCTTTTCGTACAGGCTCCCAACTATCAGACTGACGGGCTGAAGGCCTATAAACCCGGATTAGATAATATTATAAAGCTGTGTTCTTTCTTTGGAAACCCACAGGAAAAGATACAATGCATCCACATCGGAGGCACAAACGGAAAAGGGTCTACCAGTAATATGCTGGCCTCAGTTCTGCAGGAAGCGGGATACAAAGTCGGTTTATACAATTCCCCGCACCTTATTGATTTCACAGAACGCATTAAGGTGAACGGTAAAAACTGCAGCAAAGAATTTGTTTATCATTTTATCCAAAAACTGAAAAGTCTTCCTGAAGATATCCTTCCTTCTTTTTTTGAGTTTACCACCATCATGGCTTTTGAATATTTTTATCAGCAAAAGGTAGATTTTGCCATTATTGAGGTCGGGCTTGGCGGAAGGCTGGATTCAACGAATATTATTAAGCCTTTGGTAGCTGCAATTACTAATGTACAGCTGGACCACCAGAATATTTTGGGAGATACTATTGAAGAGATTGCTGCTGAAAAGGCTGGAATCATCAAAACCCATATTCCGATAATTTCGGGAGATGAAAATAAGACTGTTAAAAATATTATCAGGCAGAAGGCAGATCAAGAAAATGCACCTTTTATTGACGCCACACTGATACAATCTGAGCTGGGTTCTGATCTTAAAGGCAATTATCAGAAGAAAAACATCCGCGTTGTTCTTGCCCTGATTAAAGAGTTAAAAAAAATAAACATTCCTGTTTCTGAGAAAAATATTGAGAAGGGACTTCTTCATGTCCATCAAAACACAGGGTTTATCGGGCGCTGGTTCGAGTTTTCAAAAGATCCGCTTACAATTTGTGACACCGGGCACAACCAGGCGGGACTGGAATATGTATTTTCTCAACTGAACTCCATTGACAAGCATAAACACGTTATTTTAGGGTTTGTGAATGATAAAAAAATAGATGAAGTAATGGCTCTTCTTCCCGAAAATTCTGAATTTTATTTTGCCAAACCATCCATCAGCAGGGGAAGAGATCCGGAAGACTATGAAAATCTCTTACAGGAAGCAAAAATTTCTTATACTATTTTCAATTCAGTACAGGAAGCGTATCTTTCTGCAAAAGAGCGATGTACAAAAGAAGAAGTGATTTTCATCGGCGGAAGTAATTTTGTAGTGGGAGAATTTTTAGAAAAAAATTTGGAGATTTCTGAATAAGTCGTATATTTGCACCACTCTAAACGAGGAAACAAGTATAGGGGCTCTTAGCTCAGTTGGTTCAGAGCATCTGGTTTACACCCAGAGGGTCGGGGGTTCGAATCCCTCAGGGCCCACACAAAGGTAACTGAAGCCTTTCAAAAAAAATTCAGGGCTCTTAGCTCAGTTGGTTCAGAGCATCTGGTTTACACCCAGAGGGTCGGGGGTTCGAATCCCTCAGGGCCCACAAAATCTCTCAGGAAACTGGGAGATTTTTTTGTTTAATAGAAATATCAAGATATTACTCTTTCATATCTTTGATAAGCAATCCTAATTTGTAAAGATCAAGATAATACAGATTGTCATTACCTTTTAAAAGTTTCGACTTAAGGGCATACAATGTTTTATCAGCTAAAAACAGTTCGATAAAAGACTTAAAAAAAAGCTTATTGTACAGCCTTACCAATTTGACTTCAGACAATTTTGGCTTCAGACTCTTGTCTCTAAGCATTTTGGTTAAGCTTTCTACAGATTCCGCTACTTTTTCAAGATAAATAGTATTAGTTTCAAGATCATTATTAAGAATCGGGTTATCTATGTGATTTATCTTTATTTTTTCAGATTTTAGGTCCATCGCAAAAAGAAGATCTTCATACCCGTATTTTTGAAAGTCAGGATTGAAATGTATTTTTTCAAAGACCTCTCTTTTAATAATAAAATTGTTGGTCTGAAAACTTAAATAAGGTTTACTCAAACGAAGCCCGAGAGGCAGATTTTCCCTTTCAATAGCAAATTTCCACCTTAAATAATATTCAGGCCCCGGAGCGTGTCTCAAAACACTTCTGCCTCCATAAATAACCTTTGTTTCCTGATCTTTTTGTATAAACTCTGTATATTTTTTTAAGAAATTTTTGTCTGTAATTTTTCCGTCACAATCCAAGAATAACAGATACTCCCCTTCCGCGTACTTTTGAAAAAGGTTACGTATTCTTGATCTGCCAATATTTTCTTCAAGAAAAATGAAGTTTTTAACCTCATTTTGAAGTACTTGATTAGTCTTTTTATAGTTTCCAAGAGAAGCATCGTCAATCAAAATAATTTCTGCATCGATTCCGTTAGTACCAATCTCTTTCTTTAAATCAGATACAAGCCCACGGACATCAAAATTATAGACAGGAATACAGATTGACAACAACATTATAATTGAATTTTTTCAACGATCTTCTGGAGATTAAGCTCTTCAAGACAAGCCCAGTCACCGCGGTAACATTCTTTATCTCCAAAAACAGAGCAGGGTCTGCAGGTAAGATCGGTCACCTGGACCACATCTTTTTCACTTTGTCCGAAGCCCAGAAACCCCGCATAAGGATGTGTTGCGCCCCAAACGGAGATACATCGGGTTCCCATAAGGCTTGCAAGATGCATATTGGCAGAATCCATAGAGATCATCAGTTCCAGTTCAGAAATTTTCTGAAGTTCTTCTGCAAGATTCAATTTTCCTGAAAGGCTTTTGGTATTCGGAATTTCACTTTCCCATTTTTCAAGGGTTTCCGTTTCTTTTTTACCTCCGCCAAAGAAATAGATGGTTTGTTTTTTTGAAAGAATTTTTGCCAGCTCATATGATTTTTCCAAAGGAAGCATTTTTCCTCTGTGCTGTGCAAAAGGAGCCAAGCCAATCCCCGATTTTTGTCCCGATGCCGGCCTAAGCTTATGAGAAAGCTCTACTTTGAAACCCATCGCACGAAAAACATCTGCATAACGCTCAACCGTCTTTTTTAGCTGAACTTTATTCAAGTTCCATACGTCGGTAAGCTCTTCTTTTTCTTCTTTTCCTTTGTTTATTTTAAAGACTTTAAATCCTTTTCTTCTGTAGATTCTATCCAGGATTTTGGTTCTGATCACGTCATGAAGATTGGCTATAAGATCAGGGTGAAATTCTTTGATCAGCTCATTAGCCAGTCTTCTCAACCCAAAGATACCCTTATAATCATCAAGGTTAATTCCTTTAAATATAACATTGGGGATATCAGCAAATAAGCTTTCAAAATTTTTCCTGGAAACCATAACAATCTCCACATTAGGGTTCTGTTCCAGAAATTCCCGAAAGACAGGCGCCGTCATTGCGACATCGCCAAAAGCAGAAAAACGATATGCTAGAATTCTGGTCACGGCTACGATTTTAGCTGATAGGCAACTGCGTAAAATTTGATCTGTTTTGTCATCGCCATTAGTCCGTTTGCTCTGGACGGCGAAAGAAATTCCTGAAGCCCGATCTCTGAAATGAATTCAAAATCAGAATCTAAAATTTCCTGAGTGGAATGGCCGCTGTAAATGCTTACCAGAAGAGAAACAATACCTTTCGGAAGAATTCCGTCGGAATCTGCATCGAAAAAAAGCTTACCATCTTTAAATTCAGCATCAATCCATACCTTACTCTGGCATCCTTTGATTAGATTATCATCTGTTTTGCGATTTTCAGGGAGTCCTTTTAACTCTTTTCCAAGATCAATAATATACTCATACTTTTGTTCCCAGTCATCAAGAAACGCAAACTCTTCAATGATTTCCTGCTGTTTTTCTTTAATGGTCATTTTTTTTAACAAATTTTTAATGCAAAGATACCATTTTTTATAAAGATTATTTATTTTGATGCTTTTTCAAAAACTTTCAGCAGTTTTATTTCTTCATTTTCCCAGCAAAATACTTTAGAAGCCTTTTCCAGTTCATCCTGATAGCTTCTTCTCCCTTTATCAAGGATTTTCTGTACGGCAGCAGCAATATTTTCAGGCTGGTGGTCTTTGATAATTTCCCCTACATCAAATTGCTTTTTGATATTCTGCATTTCGGGAAGATCCGACAGCACTAATGGGACACGGGACTGGATACAGTCTAAAACCTTGTTCGGAAGTGAATAAAAGTAACTTTCACCTCCATTTTCTTCGATACTCATCCCCACATCAGCGGTTACTGTTATTTTTCTCAGATCTTCCGGTTTTAATTTTCCTAAGAACTGAACTTTATGTTCAAGTTTTTCTTTACTGACGAGATCTTCATATTCTTTTTTTCTCGGACCGTCCCCTGCTATCTTAAAAATCACACCATCAAGATGATGCATTGCCAAAATAGCTTTATCAATACCCCGAAAAGGATTAATCGCTCCTTGATATAAAAATATTTTAGGATTATTTTCGGGAATTTCAATTGTAAAATCCTGTCGTCTGGGTGCATTTTGGATGACTACCGGATCAGCTCCGTATTTCTTTTGGAACCATTTTGCATAACTTCCGCTGGCTGTCATCATAAATTTAAGCCTGGGTATAACTTCTTTTTCTAAATACCTCCACAATTTTTGTGACATTTTGCCCTGAATTGCAGGCATTTCTGAAAAAATTTCATGACTGTCAAAAACCAACGGGATATTTAATTTTTTGGAAATAAGATAATTGGGCAGCAGTGCGTCAACGTCGTTGGCATGAAGAATTGTGTTATGATCTGCTTTTTTCTTTAACAGATGATACAGTTTCCAGTTAAATTCAAAGTAGGCGGTTTTTAAACTTGTGGAAGATAAATGTATCCTTGAAAACGGATAAGGCCGCTCCATAGATTCCGCTCCTTTCCAGTCATTACCTATCAGCTCTATCTGATAACCGTTCTCATATAAAGTCCTGCATACCTTTTCTATTCGCTGGTCTGTATACAGATTACTGAAAGCAGAGGTAATTATTTTTTTCTTCATTACTTTTTATTTCCGGCCAGCAAATGATACACCTGAATAAAGCAGATCAGTCCATTGGGGATAATAACCGGCCAGAGCATTCCGTTGAAGATACCATAAATGACAAAGCAGATACAGCCTATCATATTGACTATTCTAATTTTCCTTACATCTTTTAATATAAAACTCAATACTATAAAAATGGATGCAGAATAACCAATATATGTAGTAATTTCGGGATTCATGGGGAATTTTTAAAGGATAACAAACTTAATCATTTTCAATAAGATAATAAAATTTTTTCTGCCATAAAGTCATTAATTGATTTTTGGTAAAATATTTGTAATTTAGATAATGAATAAATGGCACCGCTGCCATTATTCTAATGAGATATATTATGGATTATAAGTTTTCACAAGGTTTGAGCCAGGTGTTCAAACAAAGCAAGAGCGAAGCGAAAAGGCTCAAAAGTGAATTTCTTAATACAGAACATCTACTTTTAGGTATTATAAAAACAGAAAACTCTGCAAAAGAAATCCTTCAAAACCTTAATGCGGATTTAACACAAATCAGAAGAAAAATTGAAACTCTAAATACAGCAAGTCTTAATCCTATTTCTGAGGAGGTTACTAATATTTCTTTCACGAAGATGGCAGATCATGCCATTAAACGTGCGGAGCTGGAATGCAGACAATATAAAAGCAATGAAATTAATACCGTTCATCTGCTTTTAGGCATTCTTTACAAATATGAGGACCCTACTTCGAATATTCTGGGCGCTTACGACATCGATTATGAAGGAGTTTCAAGAGAATACCAGACGATGCTTAAAAATTCCGGACAGGCACCACAGATGAGTGCTTATGATGACGATGATGACCGTGAGGAATTTGAGCAGATGAGAAAGCCTTCAGGAAATTTAGGCTCTGCAAAAAGTAAAACGCCAACACTGGATAACTTCGGCAGGGACTTAACTTCTTTGGCTAGAGATGGAAAACTAGACCCAGTAATCGGCCGTGAAAAAGAAATTGAGCGGGTTTCTCAGATCTTATCACGTAGAAAGAAAAACAATCCGCTTCTTATCGGGGAGCCGGGAGTTGGTAAATCTGCGATTGCGGAAGGGTTAGCTTTAAGAATTCAACAGAAAAAGGTTTCAAGAGTTCTTTACGGAAAACGTGTGATCACTCTGGATCTGGCAAGTTTAGTGGCCGGAACAAAGTACCGTGGTCAGTTTGAAGAAAGAATGAAGGCCATCATGACTGAGCTGGAAAAGAACAGAGATGTCATCTTATTCATTGATGAGCTTCACACTATTGTTGGTGCAGGAAGTTCTACAGGAAGTTTGGATGCCTCCAATATGTTTAAACCGGCTTTGGCACGAGGCGAAATTCAATGCATCGGGGCTACAACACTGGATGAGTACCGTCAGTATATTGAGAAAGACGGAGCTTTGGAAAGAAGATTCCAGAAGGTAATGGTAGAGCCTACTTCCATTGACGAAACCATTCAGATTCTGAATCAGATTAAAGATAAATATGAAGAGCATCATAATGTTGTCTATACTCCGGAAGCGATTCTGGCGTGTGTCAATTTGACATCGAGATATATTACAGACCGTTTCTTACCGGATAAAGCGATTGATGCGATGGATGAAGCCGGTTCACGTGTTTACATCAAAAACATGAAAGTTCCGACTGAAATCATTGATTTTGAGAAGAAAATCGAGGATATCAAAGAAATGAAGCAGAAAGCAGTAAAAGCTCAGGATTATCTTGAGGCCAGAAAGCTTAAAGATGAAGAGGAACGTCTTCAGATGGAACTGAATGCGGCTCAGGAGAAGTGGGATAAGGATGTAAAAGAGAAAAAAGAAACCGTAACGGAAGAAAATGTAGCAGAAGTGGTTTCTATGATGAGTGGCGTTCCGGTGACGAAAGTCGGCAAAAACGAGCTTGATAAATTAGCTCAGATGGATGAGAAACTGAACGGAAAAGTGATCGGTCAGGAAGATGCTGTGAAGAAGGTTGTGAAAGCAATTCAGAGAAACAGAGCAGGTCTTAAAGATCCGAACCGTCCTATCGGTACATTTATTTTCCTTGGTACCACCGGGGTTGGTAAAACCGAGCTTGCCAAAGTAATGGCAAGAGAACTTTTCGAGTCTGATGAATCGCTGATTCGTATTGACATGAGTGAATACATGGAAAAATTTGCGGTTTCAAGATTGGTTGGTGCGCCTCCGGGATACGTTGGATATGAAGAAGGCGGGCAGCTGACTGAAGCGGTGAGAAGAAAGCCTTATGCTGTGGTTCTTCTGGATGAGATTGAAAAGGCCCACCCTGATGTATTCAACATTCTTTTACAGATTCTGGATGAAGGTCATGTTACAGACAGCCTGGGAAGAAAAATCGACTTTAGAAATACGATTATTATTCTTACTTCAAACATCGGAACAAGAGATCTTAAAGATTTCGGAGACGGTGTAGGATTCGGAACTTCAGCTAAAAAAACAAGTACAGATTCAAGAGCAAGAAGTACGATTGAAAATGCGCTTAAGAAAGCATTTGCTCCGGAATTCTTAAACAGAATTGATGACATTGTGATCTTCAACTCTCTTGTACAGGATGATATCAAGAAAATTATTGATATTGAACTGAATAAACTATATGGCAGACTTGAAAAATTAGGCTATAAAGTTGAGTTAACTGATGAAGCAAAAGATTTTATCTCTGAAAAAGGATGGGATAAAGATTTTGGAGCAAGACCGTTGAAACGTGCTATCCAGAAATATATTGAAGATTTGTTGGCAGAAATGCTGGTAAATAAACAATTATCTGAAGGAGAAACAGTGATTCTTGATCTTAATGATGCAAAAGATGCATTGATCGGGAAGGCTCCCAAAGCGAAAAAAACGACTGAAAAGTCTCAATCGTAATTGATTAACATTATATATTGAAAAGCACCGGAAATTCCGGTGCTTTTTGTTTTTATATGTTTTGGCTAAAGCCGATCCGGAGACGGATGAAAGTTAGACGGGCTAAAGCCCGTCCCTATTGATATTTAGATTCTGTTGTTTTATATTTCACAAATTTGCACTGGATGTTACTTATTTTGTGAGTATTTATTCCAACCATTTATATATCAACATATTGAGGGATTAAAAAATCTTGAAATCAAAAAGTTAAAGTCCTACTACAAAACCTATACTTGGGACAAGACCGCTGGAGAAAGCACTCGAATTCTCTTTCCACAGTACATTATACATTACCCCAAGCTGCATAAAAGAGTTCCCTCCTATTCTCTGCATATAACCGCCACCAAGATACAGCGCTGTTTCCTGTTCATTCACTTTATAATCGTAAAATTTGTCTTTATAATTGATAAAGTACTGTTGAAGATTAGCTCCTACATAAAAGGATCTTGCAAAATAATAATTGGCAAAAGGTCCTACCCCAAACATCGTGGATTTATAATAATCAGAGGTCTGCCAGGAAACGCTTCCTACCACTCCAGCCTCAAGATCTTCGGTAAGTCTATATCCTACTCTGGGAGAAGCCTGAAGATAAAATGAACTGTTGCTGCCAAACCCCAACCCTATACCTCCACCGAAGGTCCAGCGGTTGGTTACTGCCACCGGTGCACTGGTGGTAATCTGGGAAAATACAGATCCTGAAATCATCAGCATTACGGGAATAATAAATTTTTTCATATTAATATCGTTTTTATCAATGTTTAAAATTATGGTTTTTTTGCGAATCTTTTTAATTGTATTTTTGCCGGGTCAAACTAAGGACTCCCGTTAAGAGTTCCGTAAAATTGAAATAAAATGAAAGTAGTAGTAGGATTATCTGGAGGTGTAGACTCCAGTGTTACAGCATATTTGCTGCAGCAGCAGGGTCATGAAGTTGTGGCTTTGTTTATGAGAAACTGGAATGATGCTTCAGTAACGCTGGAGGATGAATGTCCGTGGATTGAAGACAGTAATGATGCCCTGATGGTTGCCCAGAAGCTGGGAATTCCTTTCCAGGTGATCGATATGAGTGAGCTTTACAAAGAGCGCATCGTAGATTATATGTTTGATGAGTACCAGAAAGGAAGAACTCCAAACCCGGATGTTCTATGCAACAGAGAAGTAAAATTTGATGTCTTCATGAAAACGGCAATGTCTTTGGGGGCAGATAAGGTGGCAACCGGACATTATGCGAGAGTAGATTCTACTTTTGATGAAAACGGAAAGGAAATTTTCCACCTTTTAGCCGGAAAAGATAACAATAAAGATCAGTCTTATTTCCTTTGTCAGCTAAGCCAGGATCAGTTGTCAAAAGCGTTGTTCCCTATCGGAGAGCTTACCAAGCCTCAGGTAAGGGAAATTGCTAAAGAGATCGGACTTGTCACTGCCGACAAAAAGGATTCTCAGGGGTTATGCTTTATCGGAAAGGTAAGTCTCCCCCAGTTTTTACAGCAGCAGCTGGTTCCCAAAGAAGGGGAAATTGTAGAGATCTTCAAAGATTCACCTTTATTTTCAGTGGAAAAGCCTGAATTTTATTCGAAGGAAGAAGAGCTGGAATTTTTATCCAGAAAAATCGATTATAAAAAATCGGACGGAAAAGTAATCGGAAAGCATCAGGGTGCTCAATTTTTCACGATCGGACAGAGCAAGGGGCTTGGTATCGGCGGACATAAAGAAAGCTGTTTTATCCTCTCCAGAGACATGGAAAACAATATTATTTTTGTAGGTGAAGGTCACAGCTCTCCGGGATTGCACAAAAAAGCATTAAAAATTGACAATTCTGAGATGCACTGGGTTCGTGAGGATATGCAGCTTGAAAGTGGAGAATCTCTGGAAGTAATGGCGAGATTCAGATACAGACAGTCATTACAGAAAGCGGTTCTTTATCAGTTTGAACATGCGGCTTATATCGAATTTGAAGACCCTCAGTCGGCGATTGCAGAAGGACAGTTCGCAGCCTGGTATATGGATGAAGAGCTGATTGGAAGCGGCGTTATTGCCTAAAGAAAATTTTTTGAAAATTTTCTGTAACGAATTTTAGATTGTTAGACTTACTCAGTAAATAACAATAAAAAATATCACTATGAAAACGACTTCAAAAAACCAGTATGCTTTCGTCAATCTACTTTTAATTCCTGTTGTAGGTGCCGTTTTGGGGTACAATCTTTATCAGATGATTGTCCATGCGGAAACTTCAAATATTGCTGCCACTATCATTCTTGCAGTGATCACTGCTGTTATGGTGCGCAAATACGGCTACAGACCGGTAAAGGAAAAAGAGAACAATTAAATAATTTTAATGATACTTATAAATCCCGAAGCATGTATTGTTTCGGGTTTCTTTTTTATTGATCTGCTGATTTTTAGTACTTAATTTTATCCTTGAATTCAGTTGATATAAGAATCATACTGACAATAACTTCAACTACCAGGATACTGAATAAAATTCCTACCGGCCGGTCTAAAATCAACCCCCTGAATAATTTGACAACACCCAGAACGAAAATAAAGATCATGAAGTAAAAGGTGATTTTTGAAAGTTTCTCCCTAAAGAATTTTAAGCAGAAGACAGAGAGATAAAACCCTATAGTCAGGGTAAAATAGAATTTTAAAAATTCCGGTCCTCTTACAATAATGGGATTGAATGTATGGCAGAATACGGCCAGTCCTGCAAAACTTATCAATACCGGTATTAAGTGAATGATTATCTTTTTCATAGCTCCTTTTTTTAACCGCCACATCCTCCTCCGCAACCACCACAACCTCCTCCGCAGCCACTGCTACACCCACTTCCTCCTCCATCTCCGCTACAGCTGGAACCGCCACCATCACCACTTCCGTCATTGCTTCTGTCATCTTTCTTTTTAACGGTGATATTTTCGCTGTTAGGCTGAAATGCACCGACCATATGAAAGAAAATAAAAAAACCTATGATGGGTAGAGCTACCAATGTTAATGTTCCAATAACCTCTCCCAGACAGGACGACAGCATGAAAAGAGTAATAAATAAAGGAATTATTCTTAATCTTTTCAGCCAGGTTGTCTTGGTTTCACCCTTTTGTTTTTCATACCAGATATCCCTGGGAGCTTCCTGCTGAAAGATTTCCTGATAGCTCTTCAAGGTCTCTGAAAACCAGTTCCTGTGTTTTGTATTTTCATTAGGGCCTCCTTTTGAAGGATGATGATGGAGTTTTCTTTTTAAAATATTCGGGCAGAAATCTTCCCAGTAATTCTGAGTGTAAATCAAATGCATATGCCAGACTTTGTCTACCGTTTCGCTTGGAGAGGCTCCATTGGGAAGGATGCAGCAGAGATAAACAAACTTTTTATACTCCTGGATGGCTTTTTGAGTAAAGTCTAAGCTCCATCGTTCTTCTTTAGCCAGTTTTTTCGAAAAAGGAAAATCAGCATCTGAAGCATCTAATGAAAATCTCTGGATCCTGTCCCAAAGGCTTTCGTCTTTTAATAAGATTGTTGTTTTCATTGTGTTAACTTTTGTTTTTCTATTCAAATATCATTTGATTTCAGAATATAAAAGTCTTTGAAAAATCTTATTTAAATTTATAAAAATCTTATATTAGTCTTATAAATGGAATTTATTGAAACATAATATCAAAGCTGATGAAAAAAGAAGATATACTGCATCTTGAGAAATTAATGAATTTTTTAAGCCTGCATTTTTTAAAGAAAAATCATTGGGAAGATGTGACGAAAACCGAATGGTCATACATCGGCGCAGAGCTTAATGACCTGATCATCAGTGATTATTCTGAAAAAGAAATCAAAAAAGAGCCTGATCTCTTAGGCTCAAATTATCTCTATGAGCATCTGATTATCAATAAACTAAAGAAATATCAGCAAAACAATAATGCTGTTTTAAGCAGGCCAAATCTTGCTAAACTTAGCCAGATTGTAAAGGTTCTAGGCTATTCCAATTACATTGATTTTATTAATTCCAATACTGAAGCATTCGATTTCAATGATCTCAGGATAGATATGAATAATGTGAAGCAGAATACGGCTTTACTGGACCGTTTGGTTGGCTGCTGGTATTCCTACAACAGAAACCTTCCGGAGAATCCTCTTCAGGCCCGGGAAGAACGGATATGGCGCTCTGCAATGGAGATTTACAAGTCTGAAACTACGGGCGAATATTTCATCGAAAGAAGCGGGGGCGATCATCATAAATATTTCGGAAAAGTGACAGCCTATTCAGATTACGTATTCATCATCATGAACAGCAATACATTCATCCGACAGCGGCACTTTATCTCAAGGATAAAAGATATCAAGGAAAAGCTCAAAAATCCAGAATATAAGCTCCATGAGGTTCATTTTATAAGTACTTGTATCAGTTTTAATCAAGAGCCGATAGCTCTGTTTGAAATATTTCAGAAAGCAGACCGAAAGACATTTGTTTCCGATTCTATCAGCTTACCGATTGACAGTGATGAGATTCCAAAATCTATTATACAACAGCTTGAAGACACTGAATCTAACAGAATTGATTACAGGTAGTTGCGGTTTATTGAGTGAGAGGGTTTGAGAGTATGGGTGTTTGGCTCGGGTTTCGAGATCGGTTTTAAAGTTAAGGGGCAACGTTTCCGCATAATGCTTTAATCTTGTTCTAGCCTAAACCTAAAATCTGATGTCTGATGTCTGATGTCTGAAATCTAGCAACTAAATCTACCCTACCAGCCATTCCTTAAAATCTTTTACCCGGTCCCGGCTTACCGTGATCTCTTCTTGTGGCTGAAATTCCAGATCAACTTTATAATACGGGGATGTATGGATATTTTTAATATGGTCTGAGTTGATGATAAACTGTCTGTTGACACGGAAAAATTTCTTTTCTTCCAAAATATCTTCAAGCTCATCCAGCGTAAAATCTGAAGGATAAGCGCGTTCTCCGGTCTGAAGGTAGACCATCTTGTTTTCACTGAAAAAGCAGCTTACTTCCTGTGTCTGGACTATTTTCAGATTATATCCTATTTTTACCAGAACCCTTGAAAGTGTAGACTTTTCTTTCCTGATCAGCTGTTTGATATCCTCAGAACCCGGGGTATTGCTGGCCGGGATAAATGATTTAAACTTTTCTACTGCTCCCGAAAGGTCCTCTTCCAGAATAGGTTTTAAAAGATAGTCAATGCTGTTCAGCTTAAATGCTTTCAAAGTATACTGATCAAAGGCTGTTGTATAAATAATAAATCCTCTGGTGGGTACTTTCTCAAAAATGTCAAAGGACAGGCCATCACCCAGAACAATGTCAGAAAAGATCAGCTGCGGATGCTCGTTTTCAGAAAACCAGGCGACTCCCTCCTCTACTGATTCAATTTTGGCAACGATCTCTATTTCAGGAAAATTACTCAGCATTCTTTCCAGTTTCCTTGAAGCAGGTTTTTCGTCTTCGATAATGACAGTCTTGATCATTGAGCTTTAGTTTTTAGTTTTAAACAGGAATAAAAATAGAGAAAAATTATACTTAAAAATCTATGTTCTTTTTATTTTTTCTCATCTCTTTTTCTATAATATCTCTTTCCCATTCGGCGTCAAAAAGAAAGAGCTTGACAGCTTTAACGGTCAAAATAATACCCCATATGAGCAAAATGACCGATCCGTCGAATAAAGAAAAATTGATTTCCCGGTTATCATCATTAAAAAATATAATTGCAGCCACTATTCCAAACCAGAGAAGGTTTTTATAAAATTTTTTCAGCTGAGTGACTCTTTCGTATGCGCTATCGTAATTCATGATCGTTAAAATTTTTAGTTATTATGTTGTTTTTGTATTTCTTTTTTCCTGATCCATCAGTTCTTTGATCTTTTTTTCTTCCCAATCTTTCCCAATGCCGAAAACGTTCACAGCGTGCGCTATAATCCCGACTCCCCATCCCAGCATTGGCCAGTAGAACCATAAATGCTCCGGAGATGTAAGCAGATTCAAGACGAGCAGAAAAGGAATAACCAGACAGTAGGAGGTCAGGTTTCCGTAGAATCCTTTCAGCTCTTTAACTCTTTTTGCTGCTTTTTCATAAGCCAGTGTTTCTTTTGTGTATCCTAATGTTTCCATAATTTTTATTGTTAAAGGTGAGTTTGTTGTTTTTGTTGAATCAAAGGTAGGTTAGAAATGAGGCTCTATTCAACTTTATATGACTGAGTCGTAGAATATGCTTTCTGAATGGTAAAAAGATTGGTTCAACTGTAAGCTCCATAGATTTTACAGATGGATAGGTCTAATGGAAAAATAAAAATCAGTAAATAAAAGGGATAAGCTTTTTGGTCTTTTCCACGTATTCTGAATATTCCGCTCCGAACTGTTCTATAAGAGCCTGTTCTTCAATTTTTATACGGTAAGTAAAAGCGATAAATGGTGGCAGAAAAGCCAGGATTAAAGAAACCCAGTTATTAAGATAAAGACCTAATCCTAAAGAAGTTAAAAGGGAAAATGTATATGAAGGGTGTCTCAGGTATCTGTAGAAGCCGTCTTTCTTGATTTGATGATCCTGTTTTATTGTGACATCTACCGTAAAATATTTCCCTAACGATCTGATGATGATAAATCTAAAAACAATTCCTATAAGAATACAAGCTTCGCCAGTATAAAAGATCCAGCTACCTTCCGCCATTGGGAATTCTGTCATGTAAGATACTGTTACTGAAGCTGCTATGGAAAACGGAATGGCCAACCATAAGATATTCAGTGTAGATTTATCCTTATCTTTCTTGTCTTCTTTGCCGGATTTCAACATGTTTTTATAGAGAATCTCCGTAAGAAACCAGGCAACCATTGAGACCGTGAACAAAATTTGAAGTAAATGCATATTTTTAAACTTACTTTTTTTCATCAGTTTCCTGATTTGGGCAAAGTGATCATGGAATGAGCTCTTTCAACTTTTCTTTTAGCCTGCTCGTTCCGGATACCGTTTCATTGCAGGTTTCCATTATTTCCATTTTTTTGTTTATCCATAATCTCCCGGATTTTCTTTTCTTTCCAGGACTCTCCCACTCCAAAAACCTTAAATGCGTGGGAAACGATCCCAACTCCCCATCCTAACATGGGAAAGTAGAACCAAAGGTTTTTAGGAGAAACAATCAGGTTGATAATAATCAGAAAAGGGATGATGGTACAGTAGGAAATTAAATTACCATAAAAACTTTTAAGTTCTTTTACCCGTTTTCTGGCCTTCTCATAAGATCCGTTTTCATCCTCCGTTTTTACACTGATTGTATTTGGTTTATTGGAAAGTATCGGAACTTTTACTTTAAAATAATCCTCCGATTTTTCAATGAAAACATTCTTCTTCGTAAGCAGCGCATAACGCTGAACAATATTGGCCAATCCTATTCCGGCGCTTTCCTTCATCTGTTCTCTTGCCTGCAGATTGTTTTCAATGCAGAGCGTATCATTTTCAGAGAATATTTTAATGACCAGAGGCTTCGAAGAGGTCGCAAAATTATGCTTGATACAGTTTTCCAGCAAAAGTTGAAGTGAAAGCGGTACTACAT
Source organism: Chryseobacterium sp. NFX27 (assembly GCF_049887855.1). NCBI lineage: Bacteria > Pseudomonadati > Bacteroidota > Flavobacteriia > Flavobacteriales > Weeksellaceae > Chryseobacterium > Chryseobacterium sp. NFX27. Next base: position 80,247 of record NZ_JAGEKK010000008.1, read on the forward strand.
ATCGTCTGTATTCTTCTTTTTTCACATCGAAAATAAAATCTACGCTGTCCTCAAATCTTGTTTTTAAAAGCTCACAATAGGTTTTTGCAAATTCAATCTCGTCTTCTACTGTTACAAGCTCTTTGTCTTTCTGTTCCAGCACATAGCGGTAAATCTTTGACATTGAAGCGGTAAACTTCTGAGCCTGAGCCGGATTCTCATCGATCAGAGCGCTCAATACGTTTAAAGAATTAAATAGAAAATGTGGATCCAGCTGATTTTTAAGGCTTTCAAACTGTGCATTGGCAGATTTTGCAATGAGCTTCTGTTCTACTACCTCTTTTTTAGATGTTTTCTTAAGCTCCTCCATGAAACTTTTTGCATGAAGAAACGCGGAGATAAGCAACGCAATATTGATCATGAACCAGTTGGTCGTAGCATATTCTCCGGAGAAAAAGGTTTCTGATGTGGCCACTTTCTGAATCACGACATAATTGATATAATTACAGAAATATACGAGGATAAAGTTTCCGATAATAATGGAAACAATACTTAAAATGGCTCTCGTTCTTGTTGTTTCGGACCAGGGAAACTTTTTATTGAGAAAGTCATTTATAAAAGCATTTCCAAAGCCAAGAACAAAAGAATACATCGCAGAGATCAGCAGCGTAATGAAAAAATTGTAAAAAGTCTTCTCTTTCGTGAAAACCAAGAAGAAAAATAGCGCTGTGGCCAACGATACCCAAAATAAAATTATAAATCCTTTACGTTTCATGATCCTTTTTCTTGGCTCAAAATTAGTCTTTAATAAAGGTATCGAAAATTATTTTTTACTGAAAGGCCGATTTTCCTTTCCGAACGGAATAAAAAAACCTTCCGTGTCAGGAAGGTCTCATTATCGTTGTTATTTGGCCGGCATACTGATGAAATATTCAGCTTCTGCCCTACCCCAGTTTGGATCTAAGGCTGTTTTAGGTTTGTAGCCATTAAATTTTGTAATGGCTTCTTTAAACATTTCTATCCCTTTGGTTTTGCTTCCACCATACTGTTCAGGGGTAAAATAGGTGTCTTCTGCTTTGATAAGGGCTATCCTTGGGTTGGAAGGATCTAGTTTCTCTGCAATACTAAGTTCTTCAGCAGCTTTAGCACCATCTGTCATATAACGCTGAGCCGGATTGACCATCATTCTTAAAGAAGCCGCCATTTTTCTCAATAAATGGATTTCCGCATTATCTGCTCCAGCAAGGTTCTGAGCGCTTGCCAGATATTTATCGGCCTGAGCGGCTGTTTCATCCAGCTCCTGCATGTTTCCGTTTCTCATCATCAGTCTTCCTTTTTGAATTTGTGAGAATGCTGCATAATATGGCGGAAGCCATTTTGAGCTTTCTTTACTGCCGATTCTCTGGAAATCGTTAGCCAGAGCCTGGAACTCTTCAGGAGTTTTACAGGTTTCTGTTTTCGCAATCTTTTCAGCCATTATTTTCTCGTAATCTGCCTGTGCAAAAGCTGTTAAGCTCATAAAAGCTAAAGCAAAGCTTAATAGGTATTTTTTCATTATATCATTTTTTTAAAGTTAGTTAATTGTATTTCCGAAGTTATGTATTTTGTAAACATTATAATATCCGTTGCTTTTATTTTATAAATTATTATTGATTGCATCCTGCGTTCTGTCTACTCCAAAACTGATGAAAGCGCCTATAAATACAAAAGTATTGACCGGTGGAACTACTGATGAGCTTTTGGTACCGTCTAATGAGAAGTTGTATCCATAAACATTTTTAGATCCTAAAACATTGGAAATACTCAGTACAAAGACGGTAAAAGCCTTGGCATCTTTTTTTCCCAGATTAGGAAGATAATTAAAGCTGATGTTAAGCGCATTATAATCTTTCAGCTTTCCTTCATTTCTGATATAATTGATAGCGTTTCCGCTTTCATCTTTCGTTGCAATATCATAATAAGGGCGGCCTTTGGAATAGGTATAAGATAAGTTGACGCCCAGCTTCCATTCCGGAATAAATCTCTTCGCCACAGCAGAAAGAGTGTGGGCAGAAGCGAAATTAGGTTTTAAGCTGACCGGATAATTGATGAAATCCCTCTTTGAATCAAGAAATGAATAGCTGATCCAGTAATCGATGTTTTCAAAGGTCTTTTTATCTCTCCAGAAAAGCTCCAGTCCTTTCGCATATCCGAAACCATTGTTGTTCAGAGCCGTCTGTACCTGCTGATTCTGTTCTTTATCCGGTGTGATATTGAATGTTTTGATTAACTGATCATATTTTTTATAAAAAGCCTCAAAACGTAAGCTTCTGCCCTCAGACGCTCTCTGAACCTGGAAAATATAATGCTCTGATTTCTGAAAATCAAGATCTGCAGGTCCGTTGATGTATTTGCTTTCAGGATTCTGATAGAACAATCCATACGCAAAGGAAGTCGTCCAGTCTTTTGCCAAACGGTAAGCTAATGCAAAGCGGGGAGCTATATTGCTTTTTCCTAAAAACGAAGAGTTTTCTGCTCTTATACCTATTTTTGCTGACAATGCATTACTGAATCCCAGATCTGTTTCTGCAAAAACAGCAGATATGAGGTCTTTATAATTCTTATGAACTTCCCCAAAGTTGAGTTTTTCATCCGTATTATTCAATTCAAAACCGGCCCTTACCGCACTGATTTTATTTATTTTACGCTCAATAACAGCTTTGAAGTTGATATAATTTCCATCCGTTAAAAGCTGAGATCTTCCAGATTCTGTTCCATCAGTTTCCGTAGAAAAATTAAGATCGGATCTGTTGTAGGAATAAGAAGTTCCTGCGTTTAAAAGATATTTGCCGAATTTCTGTTTAAAAGACAGATTATGATAGGTATTTCTTCCTTTAAGCCTTACCAATGCAAAATCATATTCCGGCTCTAAGCTTTCTGTTCTAACACCCATTTTATTGGAATCATACATTCCGTAATATTTTAAAAATCCGCCTGATTTTGTTTTAATTCTGAAATTAAAATCGCCGTTTAAGCCCTGCGGTGCATCAATAAAATCTGTATTAAAATTAAAAACCTTCTGCATAACGCTCAAAAGTGAATAGCCTAAAGTAGCTCCGAAAGAATGATTTTTATCTGCTCCGAGCTTCTGAAATCCAGCACTTAAAAAGATGGGTGAAATTCCAAAGTCATAAGAACTCTGATCCGGCAGATCCACGCTTTCCAGCATCAGTGCTCCGGAAAGAGCCTGACCGTATAAGGCAGAATAGCCTCCGCTTGAAAAAACGTTTCCTTTAAAAAGTGACGTATTGAAACGGTCTCTTCCTGCAATTCCGGGAACTGAACTGGAAAAATAATTGTTAATCAGGCTTCCATCCATAAAGATTTTGGACTCTGTTCCCGTACCTCCTCTGATGAAAAGACCTTCCGTTTCTCCTACTTTCTGTACGCCGGGAAGATAATTCAGCGCCGAAGAGATCTGCCCGTCTGCTCCCGCTGTAGTATAAATGTCGATTGGCGTCAGCAATGCTGTGGCTCTTTTTTTATCACTGGCTTCTATGGAGCCTGCGGAAACTACAACAGCATCAATTTCACTGATCTGTTCTTTAAGTTCGGCATTGACTGAAACATCCTGATTATCAATGATAATTGTTTTTTTTACATCCTGATATTTCGGATGGGTAAATGTCAGGATGTGATTCCCTTTTTCGGATGTTTCAAAGGAAAAGTTTCCCTGGGCATCTGTTGTAGCACCATCATAAGTGTCTTTTAATGTGACATTTATCTCGCTGATGCCTTTATTTTTAAAAGTAACCTTCCCTGAGATTCTGACCTGTGAATATCCGGCAATAAAGAATAGAAAAGCAATCAAAAGTAACAGTTTATTTCCTGGTGTTTTCATGGGTTTTATTTTCGGATCAAAAATAATACGGAATAGGCCTTTCTTTAAAATAAATTTTACTGAAAGGCATACTTTGGCCTCTGAATGGGAAACTGATGTGGTGCTGTTTTGAAAAAAGGACTGAAATCATAAAGCCTTTCGGAAAATCTTTTATAAATTTATGGTTAAAATCACTTTAAATCATTTAAAAATGAAAGGACAAACAGTAGCATTACTGGCGGGGTGTGCATTTTTAGCGACTTCATGCTGCACAACAAAAACGTACGCGGTAAACGCCAAGAGCGGAACAGAGACGGGTGGAACAGCAAAGTTTACCCAGAAAGGAGAAGAGGTGACCATGAAACTTGAGGTAACAAATCTTACTCCCGGTATTCATGCAGTACACATCCATGAAAAAGGCGACTGTTCTGCAGCCGATGGAACTTCTACAGGAGGACACTGGAACCCGGCCAAGGATGACCACGGAAAATGGGGTGCTGAACACTTCCACATGGGAGATATAGGAAACTTAACGGCTGACCAGACCGGAAAGGCTGTCCTGACTTTCAAAACGGATAAATGGTGTCTCGGCTGTACGGATGAATCTAAGAATATCATCGGTAAAGGGCTTATCGTACATGCGGCAGCAGATGATTTCCATACTCAGCCTACAGGAAATGCAGGCGGAAGAGTGGGATGTGTAGAGATTAAATAATTTCTATTTTCAATAAAAAAATCCGCTGATTTCATCAGCGGATTTTTTGTTTATGATTTGCTTCCCATATCGGAAACGATATTCATTGCTTCCTGTAAGTATGGATCTTTTTTCAGATTTTTGATCCACATTTCAGATTTTTTCTTGAAAGCTTCGTCTTTTTTCTCTCTTTCCATTTCAGCCGGATACATCGTGAACTTAAGACCGTTCTCAAATTTGCTTAAAGCCTTGAATTTCTCGATCTGAGCTTTTCTCTGCTTCATCAGCTCATTGAACTTATTGATATTCAGCGTAATGTTTTCTTCTTTATCCAGCTTTTCTCTCCATTGGGCAGATTCAAGCAGAAGCTGATAATTGCTGTTTTTAGCCATTCTGTCTGCGCTTGCTTTTTCAAGAGCCTGAATATTGAAATAGTTCAGTTTCTGGAAATTAGTCGCAGGAATTTTATCCCAGGCCAAAGCAAAGTCATCATATCTTTCTCCTACTTCAGCATAGGTAAAGAAATCTTTCATCTGGATATCTGAAACAATTCCTTTTCTCTGTGTAGATTCTCCTGTAATTTTGTAGAACTTCTGAATGGTCAGCTTTAAAGATCCGAAGTCATCCTCGGTATTTAAGAACCTGTTCAGGTCTACAAAGGTCTGTACAGTACCTTTTCCGAAGGACTGTGGAGAACCGATGATCATCGCTCTTCCGTAATCCTGCATTACACCGGCAAGAATCTCTGAAGCCGAGGCCGAAAGCTCATTCTGCATAATCACTAAAGGACCTGTCCAGATTGGAGTTTCATTTTTATTCTTTAAGGTCTGGATCTTTCCGTTTCCGTCTTTTACCTGTACATAAGGTCCTGCATCCATAAAAAGGCCCATAATATCACCAACTTCAGTCAACGATCCTCCTCCGTTATTTCTAAGGTCAAGGACAATTCCTTCAATATTCTGTCCTTTAAGTTTAATGATCTCATTTTTGATGTCATCAGAAGCATTCCTTCCTTTAGCATCCTCAAAATCAGCATTAAAGCTTGGAAGATTGATAAATCCGTATTTCTTTCCGTTCGGAGAGTTTACAACAATACTTCTTGCGAATGTATCTTCAATAGCCACTTCCTCACGGATCATTGTTACATCCTTGATGGTTCCGTCTTTCTTCTGAACCGTTAATGTTACCGGAGTTCCTTTTTCCCCTCTGATGAGTCTTACGGCTTCATCGGAAAGCATTCCCACTACGTTTACGGCATCATCCTTCGGTTTTGATTTTACTTTTAAAATCTTATCCCCTTCAGATAGCTGTTTAGACTTCCATGCCGGCGCACCGATTGTTAACGCTCCCAGGAAAAGATTTCCTTTTTTCTCCTGAATAAGAGCCCCGATCCCGATCACTTTACCCGTGAACTGGGTATCAAAATCTTCTTTATCTTTTGGAGAATAGTAATTGGTATGGGGATCGAATACTTCGGTATAGGCGTTCATATACACGGTAAACCAATCCATTTTCTTTCTCTTCTTGAATCTTGTGAAGGTATCTTTTACAAGGTCTTTCACTTCATCGGTAGCTTTTTTGATCTTCTGATCCTGGTTAAGCGGCTGATATTTAATTGTATCTTTCAGCTTATACTTCTGAACAGAGTCTTTTTTCTCTTTCTGAGCCTCTTCCTTACTGTTCATAGACTCAATCTCCTGAAGGATATTGTATTTGATATACTTTCTCCACTCGTTATACTGTTCCTGTTTGTTGACAGGTACTTTTTTAAGCTTCGGCTCAAGAGTCAACGATTCGTCTTCTTCAAGATTAATCGGCTTGCTGAAGATATCCTGAGTAATCTTATCTATTTCATCCACTCTCTGGTACAGCCTGTCGATGGTAAGTTTGTAGAATATCAGATCACCCTGGCTGATATAATCATCCAGCTTTGTTTCATGCTTGCTGAATTCGTCCATATCAGACTGCAGAAAATATCTTTTAGCAGGATCTACCAGTTCGAAATAATGTTTATAAACGTCCTTGGAATAGGCATCATTGATTGGTTTCGGGCTGTAATGTAAATAAGAAAGTGTATTCTTTACGCTCACCATAATCGTCTGCATCTTTTCATCGTCATTCTTTGGCGAGTTGAAACAAAACATTAGACTTGTCAATGGAATTAGGAGTAAAAATTTATTCAGTTTGAAATTTTTCCACATAAACTGTCTTTATTTATTAATTTTTTTAAAATATGTACTACAATTAGTAGCAGCAATTAATTCGCTGTTACAAACTATCAAATTTAATACCTTATTTATAATTATCGGATAGTTTTAAGTATTTTTGTTAAAATTTAATTTTTTTATGGAAAGACCACTTATTCTGGTAACTAATGATGACGGAATCACAGCACCTGGTATCAGAAACCTTATAAATTTCATGAACGAAATAGGAGAAGTTATTGTCGTTGCACCCAACTCTCCCCAAAGTGGAAAAGGCCACGCTATTACAATTAATTCTACCTTAAGCTACGAAGAAGTAACGCTCGACGGGCCACAAACAGATTATTCCTGTAGTGGGACTCCTGTTGACTGTGTAAAAATGGCTCTTGACAAAATCCTGAAAAGAAGACCGGATATTGTAGTTTCAGGGATCAACCACGGCGCTAATTCTTCAATCAATGTGATTTACTCCGGGACCATGTCTGCCGCGGTAGAAGCTGGTGTGGAAGGAATTCCCGCTATTGGATTTTCACTCCTTGATTTCAGCTGGGAGGCTGATTTTACCCAGGCAAAAGAATATATTCAGAATATTGTAAGAAGAACTCTTGAAAACCCGATGCCAAGAGGAATTGTACTGAACGTCAATATCCCGAAATTAACTGCAGGAGAAATAAAAGGTATAAAGGTCTGCAAACAGGCCAATGCCAAATGGGAAGAGAGCTTTGACGAAAGGGTGAATCCTCATGGAAAGAAATATTACTGGCTAACGGGCTATTTCAACAATATGGATGATTCTGAAGATGCTGATGAAACAGCATTGGCCAACGGATATATTTCAATTGTTCCTGTAAAGTTCGATCTTACAGCTTATGAATATATGAAAACTCTTGAGGAAGTAATGAATTTTAACTGATGTACGGAAAGCTAGACAATCCTGTTTATCATTCACTTAATGAATATCACGAAAAGTTCTGCTTTAATTTTGGGGACACGAAGTTTTATAACCCTGAAGTAGCCTCTTTCGGAGGTGCAGCAGAGCTTTCAGGAGAAAAAGATATCACTGAATATGCAAAGATCTGTGATGATTTTCTGATTTTCGGAGCCCGGCCGGATCCTGGAAATTTAAAAACTGATTTTTCACAGCTTATCTGTGATCAGTATGTTCTGGAGAACCCGGTTGAGCTTGATATAACCGAGGAAATCGTTGAACTGAAAGAAGAAAACCATGAAGAACTTCTGGCATTTGTCATGAAGTTCTATCCTTATTATTTTAAAGCAAGGACCCCTGAATTGGGCCGTTATTTCGGGATCTTTAAGGAAGGTAAATTAGCCGCAGTAACGGGGGAAAGAATGCAGATGAACGATATGACGGAGGTAAGCGCCGTGATCACAGATACAGATCATCTGGGAAAAGGTCTGGCCAAACAACTGGTGACTTTTGTATCCGGAAAAATATTTAAAGACGGAAAAACACCTTTCCTGCATGTCGCAGAAAGCAATACCGGAGCTAAAATGCTGTATGAAAAGCTTGGCTTCATGCATAGAGGAACAATAAACTTATGGGGCGTGAAAAGATAATTTCCCGCCCTTTTTATTATAAAGCTTCACGGCTCTCTGAGTACAAGAATCTGAACAACCTGCCGGAAAATCATTTAAAAAAGAATCTTATCCTCTTTTCTCAATTCCTCAAGGTATTTAATTTTATCATCTCTGTAAAATAAATTCATCGTCTCGAAAGGAATCATCTTTAAATCTTTATTGACAATGTGAACGCAAGATTTTTTAATGGCGCGCACATCAAAATCATGGGCATCCATAAAATTCATAATGATAATTCTGAAGAGATTGTCATAGTCTAAATTGGGAGCCGAAACTTCCGGAAGACAGCATAATAACTGGTTTACTTTAGGCTGAACCTTATCTACAGAAATTCCGGTGCTGAAAATATCCAAAAGCTGCATCTGCAGTCCCGCATCCTGTTCATAAACAATGGTGTTTTTCGTTTCATTATTCAGCAAATCAGCAGGATTGATATACCGTGTCAGAGGAATAGTTTCCCCTTCAAGTTTAAGAATATAACCCATCGCCAAAGCATCTGGATTACACGGAACAGGAATAATATCATCACCATTCAGAAGCGGGAACTGATTTAAGATTTCCTGCCTTACTTCCGTTAAAGTAATTTTTTCGTGTGCAGAATCCTCCCTGTTTCTTCCGGCCACTTCAACAGGCTGAAAGGTAATCCCGCGGACGCATTTCTGTTTTAAGGCAAAATCAATCAGTTTTCCGATTTCATCAATATTTTTCCCTTTCTGAAGCACAATAACCAGGGTCGTGGAAAGATTCAATTCATTTAATTTTTCCAAAGCTTTCATACGGACATTCGTCAGATCTTTTCCTCTGAAATCTTCCAAAACTTCAGGTTTAAAAGAATCAAACTGAAGATAAATCTCAAATTCAGGAGCGTAGGTCGCCAGTTTTTCTGCAAAACCGGGATCATTCGCAATACGGATTCCGTTGGTGTTGAGCATCAAATGTTTAATCGGTTTGGTTTTCGCGATATCCATAATTTTAAAAAATTCAGGATGAATAGTCGGCTCGCCGCCGCTAATCTGCACGACATCGGGTTCTCCTTCGTTTTTAACAATGGTATCAAACATCGCTTCAATCTGCTCCAAACTCCTGTGACTTCCATAATGTGGCGACGACATGGCATAACAGGTCGGGCATGTCAGATTACACCGGTCGGTAACTTCCACAATGGAAAGACAGCTGTGCTGCTCATGATCTACACACAAACCGCAATCGTAAGGACAGCCATATTCCACATCGGTCCCGAAATGGACGGGCATTTCCGAGGCCTTATTGTAATTTCTGATATTTTTATAGTATTGAACATCCGAAGCAATCATGGTCTTGAAAAAGCCGTGATCAGGACATCTTTTGGTCATAAAAACCGCTTCATCTTCAATAATGATCTTGGCACCTACTCTTTTCAGGCATTCGGGGCAAAGACTGATGGTATAATCGTAATACGTATAATTTCTTACCGGCATATTTTCAATTTTTTACATTCCTCCACAAACAAAACCGCTGATCAGGCCACAAATCAACAACGAAATAAGCATCGTCTGCCAGAACTGTGTTTTAGAAAACTTTCTTCCATCTTTGCCTTCATAAACAGACTTTACAATTAGTGTAATAACCAATGAAACAACAAGGGAAATAACTACAATTATCCCTATAATCATGGCGACAATGCCACCGAGGTTACCAACTTCCAGAAGGGTCAGCATTTTCATAATTTAATATTTTGTGTGTTTTAATCTTATAAATGTAATAAATAATCACCGAAAGACAGACCAGTTGAATTGTTCCTAAATTTCCGATAATATCAATTTTAGGTTTAATAAAATCTAAAAAGAACCTAAATGTAAAATAACTGAGCATAAATAGCTGAAAAATAAAACCTGAAGGGTGTTTTCGTTTTTTCTCAACCATTTTTAAACAAATCCACAAAAGAATCAGAAAACCAATCTCATACAATGCAACAGGATGTCTAAGATATTCATCACCAAGATGCATTCCGAATATTGATGTGGTAGGCAGGCCGTAAGTTTCTTCGTGAATTCCTGTTAGAAAACAGCCGATCCTGCCGATGATTATGGCTACTATTAAAGGGTAAACAATCAAATCACCGGTACTTTCTTTGTGACCGACTATTTTCTTTGCCCATTCAACTCCCATTAATCCGAAAGCTAAACCGCCAACAATGGTATTATTGGTCCAAAATCTTTTAAAGTTAAAATTTTCAAATAAAACATAGGGATTTTCAAGATTTCCGATGAGTTTTGAACCGATTAACGCTCCTGCCGTTGCTCCGATAAGAACCGCTGCAGAAGTGTTGAAAGACAGTTTTTCGGTTGATTTTCTTTTTAAATAAAAATAAAAGCGCATCCCAAGAAAAATACCCAGTGTTTCAAATACAGGATGTGCAAGAACCGTTTTACCGAAAATCTGAAAAGTAACAGGGAAATCCATCCTTTCAAAAGTAGTATATTTAAGTTAAATTACTAATTTTAATTTTTTAAACAACAAATAAATTCACCAAAATGCGAATAGAAAATGATATAAAGCTAGGTTTTAAAGACGTTATGTTCAGACCCAAACGTTCTACTTTAAAATCCCGCTCAGAAGTGAATCTCGAAAGAGAATTTACCTTCAAGCATACGAAAAAGAAATGGAGAGGAGTTCCCCTGATTGCAGCCAATATGGATACGGTAGGAACTTTTGAAATGGCGGTAGAGCTGGCCAAAGATAAGATCATTACTGCCGTTCATAAGCATTATACTCCTGAAGAGTGGAGCCGGTTTCTGGACAGCCAGCCGGAAAGTATCCATCAATATATTGCTCTGAGTACCGGTACCGGAAAAGCTGATGAGGAAAAGCTAAGACTAATCCTCGAAAAGCACCCAAAAATCGAGTTTCTGTGCATCGATGTAGCCAATGGTTATTCTGAGCATTTTGTTGAATTTGTGAAGAAGGCAAGGGCTAATTTTCCTGATAAGATCATCATGGCAGGGAATGTAGTAACGGGAGAAATGGTAGAAGAGCTTCTTCTTGTGGGGGCAGACATCATTAAAGTAGGTATCGGGCCAGGTTCGGTGTGTACAACAAGAGTGAAGACCGGTGTCGGCTATCCTCAGCTTTCTGCTATTATTGAGTGTTCTGATGCTGCTCACGGTCTTGGAGGACATATTATTGCGGACGGAGGCTGTAAAGTTCCGGGAGATGTGGCTAAAGCTTTTGGCGGAGGGGCAGATTTCGTGATGCTGGGAGGCATGTTTGCCGGCCATGATGAAAGTGGCGGCGAAATCATTGAAGAGAACGGGAAAAAATACCGACTGTTTTATGGGATGAGTTCTAAAACAGCTATGGATAAGCATTCCGGAGGAGTAGCAGAATACCGTGCTTCTGAGGGAAAGACCGTAAAAGCTGTTTATAAAGGCCCTGTTTCGGAGACGGTGAAGGATATCTTGGGTGGTGTACGTTCTACGTGTACGTATGTGGGAGCTTCCAAACTTAAAGAGCTTTCGAAAAGAACTACTTTTATCAGGGTTCAGGAGCAGGAGAACCAGATATTTAAAGACTGATATCTGAAAAGAAATAGGCTCTCGCTGATTTTGCAGATGGAGCAGATTTTTTTAATTTCTAAATAAAAACAAAACCGGCTGTACAAGTGATGTACAACCGGTTTTGTTTGGTTTAGTATTAAGTCAGCATTCCGCCGTCTACGTTTAAAGTTTGTCCTGTGATATAAGAAGCCATTTCACTTCCTAGAAATATACAGGCATTGGCAACATCCTTTGTCTGCCCTGCCCTTTTCATCGGAATCCTGTCTCTCCATGCCTGAAGGGTTTTCTCATCCAGATCTGCTGTCATTTCAGTTTCAGTAAATCCCGGAGCAACTGCGTTACATCTTATATTTCGTGATCCCAGCTCCAGCGCGATAGACTTTGTAAATCCTATTACTCCGGCTTTAGAAGCTGCATAATTGGACTGTCCCGGGTTTCCGCTGATCCCCACTACTGAAGTCATATTGATGATAGATCCTGATTTGGCCTTCATCATCGGCTTAATCACTGCTTTCGTAAGGTTAAATACAGAATCCAGATTGATTCTCATTACCTGGTCCCAGTCTTCTTTAGACATTCTCAACAGCAGGTTATCTCTGGTGATTCCGGCATTGTTGATCAGAATATCGATCTTTCCGAACTCTTCCATTACATCATCGATTAATTTTTGAGCTGCATCGTAATCCGATGCGTCAGACTGATATCCTTTGATCTGGGTTACAGAACTTAAAGCCGCCTCTAATGCTTGAGCTTTGTCTACAGAACCGGCATAGGTAAATGCTACTTTTGCACCCTGTTCAGCGTACATTTCAGCAATTTTCTTTCCAATTCCTCTTGTAGCTCCGGTAATTAGTGCTACCTTTCCTTCTAATAGTTTCATCATATCTCTTGATAATTATATTCTTAGTAAATACTTCCGTCTTTAAAAAACGGCAATTTAGCATATTTAATTTTATACTAATTAAGCAGTCCGCAAAGATATTATAAATTGTTATTCAATGCATTTCAAATCATCAAATTAGTGATTTTTTTTCGCTGTTTTTTATCATATTTTAAAGACGGCTGCCGATGTTTTTAAATCTTGTAAAATAAAGAATATCCGTTTTTTTGTCTTTATCCAGTTTCAGGACTTCCTTCTGCCAGTTATATTTATCATAAATAATATCTTTCAAAGGTTCGTTCTGAAAATTCACAACACCATATTTGTCCTGCTTCTTTACGACAATTTCGTTCTCAGAATTTTCAAATACAATGATGTCATCGTAAATAAAAGGAACAATTTCCTTTCCTTTTTCATCGATTATTCCGTACAAATTATTGCTGTTTCTGCAGACCGCCGGTTTTGAATACAGATTAAAAATATTGAAAAAATCCGGTTCCTGCTCTTTGATAAAAACAATGTTTTTCAGAACAGAAACAGATTTGTCGAGCACAGAGAACTTATAATAGCTGTCCTGCTTTTTAATGATGAGATGCTCCGTATAGAAAGCAATGATCCGGGTATTTTCTTCCAGAATATTTTTCAAATCTTTATCCAGAAATTTTTCTTCCTTCCCTTTTTTAAGATAAATGAAATCTTTCCCTGAAATAGTGAAGCTCTGAATAAAATCATATTCCTGGGGAACAATACTATCTCCCTGAAGGCTCACCATGCCTGATTTCTTTGATGGTTCACTGTAAACCCTGAAAAGATCATTGAATAAAGGTGTTAAATACTTGAAATTGGCCGGATAGAGCTTTTTATCTTTTTTATTAAAAACACTTGTTTTTCCTTTTTTTCTGAGATAAACATATTCCTTTGCCCCAAAATATTCCGGTGAAGCATCATCAAAAATCTCATCGGCGAGGATATTTTCTTCGGTATCAACCAATCCGTACTTTCCTGTTGTCCTGTTTTTAGTGATCAGAAAAGGATAAGAGGTTACGTCATAGATCTTTTTAGAAAATTTATGCAGTGTCTCTCCGTTTTTCCCGATGATTTCACTTTGATTATCTTCATTGGTGATCAAAGCTCTGCCATTTTCGAAGCGAATCTCTTCTTTAAATTCCCGGCTGCTGATCTGTTTTCCTTCCAGATCGTATAAAAACCAGCTTTTATCTTTCAATACAGATAAACGGTCTTCTGCTACAAAACGAATTCTGTCCGAATAAGGAATGATCTGTTTTCCTTTATAATCATAAACAGCTTCTTCCCCCTCTTTTGAAGAAATAATACATTTTTCACTGAGCCAGGGCGTATTAAAGCTCTGATCATCCATAGGAAGCAATTCGTTTCCTTTTTCATCAATGATGGCAGATTTGGTTTTATAGCCGGATTCTCTTGAAGTAAGAATAAATCGGTTTTTAAATACATGTGAAATACTGTGAGGAGATTCAAACGTAATATTTCCCAGTGAATCTACAATGTGCTCTTTCTTTCTTTTTGAATCGTAAACCGTTCCATAACCTTCTGAATAGGAATGAACTTCCATCCCGATTTTTTTTGACAAAAGGATCTTGGTATACTGATTGGTCTGGGCCATACACACTGACGAACACAGTGCGAAAACTAAATTTTTCAAAGATTTAAATAGAATTATTGACAATAAGAACAATCTCTCCTTTTAAAGTTTTACTTTTGGAAAATTCAATTAATTCATTGATAGTTCCGCGTTTGGTTTCTTCAAACTTTTTAGAAATTTCCCGGCTCAGACTGGCTTTTGTTTCTTCTCCGAAGAATTCTTTGATCTGCTCCAGAGTGGTATTGATCTTATGTGGACTTTCGTATAAAACGATGGTCTTTTTTTCTTCTGCAAGCTGTTTCAGCTTTGTCTGCCTTCCTTTTTTCTGGGGCAGAAATCCTGCAAACAGAAATTCATTATTCGGAAGTCCGGATACGACAAGCGCTGGGATTAAGGCTGTGGCTCCGGGAAGACATATCATTTCAATAGCATTGTCTGAACCTGCTTTTGCCAGCAGATAGCCGGGATCTGAAATTCCGGGAGTTCCTGCATCGGTAATGATGGCAATATTCTGTCCGCTTTTAAGATCAGCAATCACCTTTTCGGTGGCCTGATGCTCGTTATGAAGGTGATAGGATTTTAAAGGTTTGGAAATCTCGTAATGCTTCAAAAGTATTCCTGATGTCCTTGTATCTTCACATAAAATATAGTCAACTTCCTTAAGGACTTTTACAGCCCTGAAGGTCATATCTTCTAAGTTCCCGACCGGTGTGGGAACAAAATATAAGATTCCGCTCAAAATTATAAGAATTTATTTTCTACCAATATCCAGAGTCTCTGGGCATATTCATCTACCTTACTCCACTTTCTTTCGTAATAAAGATCGCTGAGATATTCTTTTGCTTCTTCCAGGTTTCTAAAACTGTTCAATTGAGTTACTGTCTCGTTGAGATCCGTCTGACTTCCGCCAAAAAGCATTTTTGAAAAGGCAATTCTGTCGTTCAGATCAAGTCTGAATTCAGGCTTCACCTTATCAGCCTCCATAAAGTGGGTCGGAATATTTGTTTTAAGAATGCTTCCCGAGTCTTCTTTTGGTTCATAAACAGGTTTTTCTTTCGGCACTTCTCTTTCCAGAGGATCATCGTCAAAAAGAGTCTGTACGGCCTTTAGTCCTTTGATATTGGCCAGTTTTATTTTTTTCTCCTGCTGATAGGCATCTAGATCTTCGAAGCTTTCATCAGAAGCTGGTTTTGTTTTTTCTGTTTCGGGAAAAGGCTTTTCTATTTCAACAATTTTTCTTCTGTCGTATACCTCTGCAAGAATAGTTTCTTCTTTTTCTTCTGAAGGAAAATCATTTTTTATTTCGCTCAGAATACTTTCCACATTAGAAGTTTCTGTCAGCATTTCACCCTGTTCCACGGTTACATTGGAGACACTGAACTGTTCCTCATTTTCCTCGATTAACATTTCATCTTCCAGCAGCTCAGTATCGAAAATGCTTGGAATTATTTCTGTCTGTTCTTTAACTTTATTTTTAGTAGTAGGGTCTGATTCTTCTTTTGCAGGGTCATTTGAAGCATCCGTTTCATGTGAAACATTGTCTTCATCTTCGTCAATTTCATTCAACTGATTATTGAAAACGACCTCTTCTTCTGTAATCTCATTGATGAATAAATCTTCATTAAGACCTTCATCATTATCCGGTTCAGCATCAGCAAGGATTCTTTCCTCATCTACGAAACTGAAGACTTTCTCATTAACATTGAACGCTTCATTTTCATCAATTTCGTTCAACTGATTATTAAAAACAGCCTCTTCTTCCGTAAGATCGTCATGATGAGAAGTTTTTTCATTAACAGTTCCTCCCGGATTCTGTCCTAAATTTTCCTCTGCGAAACTTACAATATTTTCATGGAACTCATTTTCTACGATTTCATCAAGCTGATGGTTAAATTTTTCCTCTTCATCTCCTGAAGCCACTGCATATTCCTCTCCTTCATTTTCATCAATTTCATTAAACTCATTATTGAAAATCGCTTCTTCTTCCGTTACTTCATGATGAGATTCATGTACATCATCGTTATGTAATGAAGTGTATTGGTTTTCTGAGTTTTGCTGTGAATTATCTGTAATAAAGTATTCAATATTTTTTTCCAGAAGCCTTAAAAAAGAGATCCTGTTCGCAAGCTCATCTACAAGATCCTGCTTGGAAAGTAATTCATCTACGTTGTTTATTTTCTCCAGAATATCAATGATATTCTTGGATTCAAAAAAAATTTTTTCCTTTAAATCTTGGATGTTCTGCATAATAAGAATCTTATTAAAATTGCTTACTTTTGATCTTAAAAATATACGGCTAATTTAACAAATGTTTTTAGAAAATACAATTAATCATTCCAAACAAAGCGGTTGGATGGAAGTTATTTGTGGCTCTATGTTTTCGGGAAAAACCGAAGAGCTGATCCGAAGATTGCGAAGAGCAGAAATGGCGGGGCAGAACGTGGAAATTTTTAAACCGAGACTGGATACACGATATTCTGATGAGGACGTTGTTTCTCATAATCAGAATAAAATACGCAGCACAGCAGTAGATAATCCCAATGAGATTCTTCTGCTGGCCTCGAACTGTGATGTAGTGGGAATAGATGAAGCTCAGTTTTTTGATGAAAGCATTGTTGATATTGCCAACCAGCTTGCCAACAGCGGTGTAAGAGTAGTTGTGGCAGGTCTTGATATGGATTTCCTGGGACGTCCCTTCGGACCGATGCCCAATTTAATGGCTACCGCAGAATACGTAACAAAAGTGCATGCTATTTGCAAGAGAACGGGTAACCTGGCCAACTATTCCATGAGAATCTCCCAGGGAAATGATCTGGTAGAGCTTGGTGAAACAGAAAGTTACGAAGCAGTAAGCCGACGTGTTTTTATTGATGAAGTACTTTTAAAAAAGAAAAAATAAGTCATAAGGCTTACAGTTAATTTTCACTGAGCATAGGTTTTATCTTTATATAATCTACAACCGGACTTTTAACATATTAAAAACGGTCTTCCACTGAAAATTAACTGTAAGCCTTTGTGGTTGTCCAAAATAAATAAATTAACTTGTAAAGGTAAAGGGGTTAAAAATTTGAATGGATCCGGTTTAAAACCATATATTTAACTTTCCGGTTTTACCATTATTAAGCTCAAAAATAAAGCAGAAGGGGTACCAATGAACTATACAGTAAAACAAATTGCAGAGATCACCAATGCACAGATCATTGGAGACAGGGATGTATTGATCCGAAATATAGCGTTCGACAGCAGAATTATTTATTCAACAAAGAATACGGCATTCATTGCGATTAATACGCATAAGAATTCCGGTGAAAAATTCATTGAATCTGCCATAGATCGCGGTATTGCCGTGATTATTTCTGAGCATCATTATCCGCAGTTTGAAAATGTAACCTGGATCATTGTTGAAAATGCAGTAGAATTTCTTCAGAAACTGGCGAAATATCATTTCGAAAATTCCCACCTGAAATCTATCGGGATTACCGGAAGTAATGGTAAAACCATTTTAAAAGAATGGCTTTATCAATGTCTGTGGAACGAATTACCAACTGTAAAAAGTCCGAAGAGTTTTAATTCCCAGATCGGACTTCCGCTTTCCCTTCTCCAGATCAACAGCTCTTATGAGCTTGGAATATTTGAAGTGGGAATTTCAAAGCCGAACGAGATGGAAAAACTGGAAAATATATTCCATCCCCAAATCGGTCTGCTTACGCATATCGGGAATGCCCATGCTGCCAATTTTCAATCTGAAGAAGAACTGATCGATGAAAAGATCATGCTTTTTAAAGGTTCTGAAATTATTATTTACAATGGTGACAATACATTGGTAGACAAAAAGATCCATGAATTATATTCAGATAAAAAATTAATTTCCTACGGGCTTAAGAAAGGCAACCAGGTTTTCATTAAAGAAAATGTTTCTAAGGATGAAAAAATTACGGTTGTGTATTTCGATGAAGAGATCTCCTTCCCTGTCCATCAGAGAGATGAAGCTACCTTAACGAATGCTTTGGCCCTGATCACAGTTTTAAAGGAAATGAATATCGATAATCAGAAAATTGTCGAAAAAATCAATTCTTTAAAGGCGGTAGAAATGCGCCTTGAAGCTATCGAAGGAATTAAAAATAATATTGTTATCAACGATTCCTTTAATCTGGATCTGGATTCCCTGAAAACAGCCCTTCAGTTTCTGAATGAATATAAGAAACCTAAGAAATCTCTGGTTTTAACGGATATAGTAGGGGTTAACTCGAACTCTAAAGAGCTCTACGAAGAAGTTTCCGAACTGGTAAATGACCAGAATTTTGATTCTGTATTCCTTATTGGTGACGAAATATCAGTATTCAGTGAATTATTTAAATCTAAAACTTCTACTTTCGTTAATACTCAGGAATTAATTGACAGTAAACATCTTACAGAAATTGAAAACCAGATCATCCTGCTTAAAGGAGCAAGAAAATTTGAAATTGAAAAGCTTAAAGATATTCTTGAACTCAGAAAGCATGACACTGTTCTGGAGATCAATCTGAATGCAATCCTTCATAACATCAACTATCACAAATCCCTGCTGAAACCGGGAACGAAAATGATGGCAATGGTAAAGGCTAATGCTTATGGCTTAGGCAGTTATGAAATTTCTGAATTTTTACAGCATCATCATATAGATTATCTGGGTGTTGCTTATGCTGATGAAGGTGTAGAGCTGCGTAAAAAAGGCATCACCACTCCTATTGTAGTCATGAATCCTGAACAGCATAGCTATGAAGCTATCATTGAATACAATCTGGAACCTGAAATTTACAGCTTCAGGGTTTTAGAATTATTCTATGAAGCCGTGCAGAAGTCAGGTTATGATAAAAAATATCCTGTTCATATAA
The DNA here is from genome assembly GCF_049887855.1 of Chryseobacterium sp. NFX27. Classification (NCBI taxonomy): domain Bacteria; kingdom Pseudomonadati; phylum Bacteroidota; class Flavobacteriia; order Flavobacteriales; family Weeksellaceae; genus Chryseobacterium; species Chryseobacterium sp. NFX27. The sequence goes on from NZ_JAGEKK010000008.1 coordinate 99,493, forward strand.
AGCTGGAGACCGGAATGCACCGTCTTGGCTTTAAAGATTTTGAACTGGATCAGTTAAGTGAAACTTTAAATAGTAAAAATGTAAAGGTTCAGAGCTTATTCAGTCATTTATCTTCTTCTGATATGCCTGAAGAAAAGGAATTTACAGTAAAACAATTAGAAATTTTTGAACAGAACTCCGCTTATCTGATGGGAAAGCTGGGCTACACTCCTATCCGGCACATTCTTAATTCTTCCGGAATAACAAGTTATACGGAACATCAGTATGACATGGTAAGAATAGGGATCGGAATGATTGGAGAATCACCATGCAGTGAAATACAGAAACAGCTTCAGTCTGTAGTAAGCTTTAAAACCGTAATTTCACAGATATCAACAGTTGATACCGGAGAATCTGTAGGTTACAGCAGGAAATATAAACCTGATCATGCCGTAAAAATCGCTACGATTCCTGTAGGCTATGCAGACGGAATCCCAAGACTGATCGGAAATCAGGTTGGAAATGTGGGCGTAAATAAAGTACTGGCACCAATTGTCGGAAACATATGCATGGACATGATGATGATCAATGTAGATCAGATTTCCAATGTAAAGGAAGGTGATACAGTCACTGTTTTTAATGCAAAACCAAGTTTAAAAGAATTCGCAGGCTACTGCAAAACAATAACCTATGAAGTATTAACCTCCATTTCGCCCCGGGTGAAACGGATTTATATAAAAGACTAGTTATGAGAAAACTCCTGATCCTTCTCTTCGTATTCCAACTCCTGATGATCCATTCTCAAGTGAAAAAGGATCTGGTTATTCCAAAAAATCCAAAAATCGGCCTTTCCCTTGCCGGTGGCGGTGCCAAAGGTTTTTCACACGTCGGAGTACTGAAGGTATTAGATTCATTGGGAGTAAAAATCGATTATATTTCCGGAACCAGTATGGGAGCCATTGTTGGAGGTCTGTACGCTTCGGGGTATTCCGGAAAAGAAATAGAGAAGATCGTAATGGATACCGATTTCTATTCTCTGATCATGGATCCAAAATCCAGGCAGGAAACTTCTTTCTTTAATAAATCCGTCGATAAGTATCTTTTATCCATTCCTTTAAAAAACGGGAAGATATCCCTTCCCTCCTCTATCAGTTCAGGACAGAGAAATGTATATCTGCTTAAGGAGCTTTTTAAAAACGTTTCCAATATTGATGATTTTTCCAAACTGCCCATCCCTTTTATGTGCGTTGCCACAAATCTGGAGAGCGGCAATATGGAAATTTTCGAAAAAGGAGATCTCGTACAGTCAATTATGGCCAGCTCTGCCTTTCCATCTTTAATGGATCCTGTAAAAATTGGTGACAGTATTTATATAGACGGAGCAATGACGGTAAATTATCCTTCAAAGCCGTTAAAGGACAAAGGAATCGATATTGTGATCGGTGTGGACCTTAATCAGGATTTATCGAAAAGAGAGGATTTAAACAATATTATTTCAATCCTTAATCAGGTTATTGATTTCGGAATTAAAAGAGACACAAGAAAACAGTACAAATACACCGATATCAACATCAAGCCGGACCTTAAAGGAATGACCGCCACCAGCTATGACGAAAAGAAAAAAATTCTCGACAGCGGTTATGTAGAAGGCATGAAATATACCTCTATACTGGATCAGCTTCCAAAACGGCAATTTGACCGTCTTAGAGAGCGTGTAAATCCAATATATTCCAATGTATATAAGATTGATAGTATTTCGCTGGAAGGAGGCCGTATTTACGGTAAAAACTATGTTCTTGGGAAAATGGCGCTCCGCCTCCCTTCTATGCAGACTTACGGGTCAATTAACAAAAAAATAGATAAACTTGTAGCCACCAATAACTATCGCTTTATTAATTATGATATTATTCCTGAGAATGATGCCAACTACCTTAAACTCTACGTTACAGAAGATGAAGCCCGTCATTTTTTAAAGGTAGGACTGCATTATGATGAAGTATTCAAAACAGGTCTTCTCCTGAACTATTCAGGAAAACGTCTTTTATTTAAAAATTCAAACCTATCGCTTGATGTTGTCGTAGGCGATAAACCGAGATATTACCTTAACTATTTTATTGATAACGGATATATTCCGGGATTCGGTATTTACTCTTCCGGGATGAGCTTTGATCTTAAGAATATTGATAATAATGTCGTAGATAAATGGGAATGGTTCAGAAATGAAGCGTTTATACAGTCTGTATGGAGGGACAAATTTGCCATAGGAGGCGGAATCAGTCATGATTATTTTGGAGCAGAAATAAATGGCGAACATGAAAGGTATATGCGTTTTCTAAACCCTTATGTATTCTTAAAAAGCGATACTCAAAATGACAAAGACTTCTCTTCAAGAGGAATTTATATCAACGCGGAAGGTAAAGTGATTGATCTTTTGAAATCTGAAGTTGAAAAAAGAATTATACAGGTTAAAGCGGATATCAGGATTAATGTTCCAATCTCAAAACAATTTTCTTACCGTCTTAATCTGTATGGCGGTATTACAATCGGTGACAATCTCCCGGAATTTTATCAGTACAAACTGGGTGGAATTTTTGAACAGAATATCATCAACTTCAAAAGTTTTGGAGGCTTTTATTTTGCTCAGCTTAATAGCAATAACGTCGTTCTTGTTTCCAATGATCTTCAGTTCAAATTCAATAAAAACTATTTCCTAAGCGGGAATTTTAGTTTTGCCAATCTTTCTGATGACATTAATTTTGAAGATGCAGTTAAAGTAAATTATAGCTCAGTAGGGCTTACTGCCGGCTACAAATCACCGTTTGGACAAATCAAGGTCAACTTTAGCCACTCACTTAAAAACAATCAAAAAGGCATATTCAGTGTTATTTTAGGACACTGGTTTTAATACAATGATACAATTCTTTTACGAAAATTTACAGGAATCTGTGAGTACAGATTATCAAAAATGGCTGGAAGATATTATTCTTTCAGAAGAAAAAAAACTAGGTGAAATCAATTATATTTTCTGCGATGATGAATATCTGCTAAAGATCAATCAGGATTATCTGCAGCATGATTATTACACAGACATCATCACTTTCGATTATGTAAAAGGGAAAACAATAAGCGGAGAGATTTTCGTATCTTTGCAGCGAATTTCGGACAATGCTTCTACCCTATCCAGAGATTATGAAGAAGAATTAAAAAGGGTCCTTGCCCATGGAATCCTTCACCTCGCTGGATACAAAGATAAGACAGAAGCCGAAGAGAAAGAGATGCGCAAAATGGAAGATTTATACCTGGCTAAGTTTAAGGAATCAAATCCTTGATAAATTGAAGAATCACTTAAAGAACTATACGTAAAGTGTTCACTTATAGCCATAATAAAAGCTCACCTGGAGCACATTCTCCAAAAATGTTTCACGTGAAACATTGACAGAAAAGATTAAAAATTAAAGGCTTAATAAGCAATATAAAAAATGATTTCAGATATATATGACGTAATTGTAGTAGGTGCAGGACATGCGGGTTGTGAAGCCGCAGCTGCAGCCGCGAACCTAGGTTCAAAGACCCTGCTTGTTACAATGAATATGCAGACCATCGGACAGATGAGCTGCAACCCGGCAATGGGAGGAATCGCAAAAGGACAGATCGTAAGAGAGATTGATGCAATGGGAGGATACTCCGGAATTGTAGCAGATAAATCCGCTATCCAGTTCAAAATGCTGAACCTTTCCAAAGGCCCCGCGATGTGGTCTCCCCGAACGCAGAATGACAGAATGCTTTTTGCAGAAGAGTGGAGACTTGCATTAGAAAATACACCCAATCTTGATTTCTTTCAGGATATGGTGAAGCAGCTTATCGTAGAAAATAATAAGGTAACCGGGGTAATCACCTCTTTAGGAATTCAGATAAAAAGTAAATCAGTTGTTCTTACCAACGGAACCTTCCTTAACGGATTGATTCATGTTGGAGACAAACAATTAGGTGGAGGAAGAATGGGTGAGCCGAGAGCATTCGGAATTACCGAACAACTCGTAAGCTTGGGTTTCGAAGCCGGAAGAATGAAAACAGGAACCCCTCCGCGAGTGGATGGAAGAAGTCTTGATTATTCTAAAATGGAAGAGCAGAAAGGAGATGAAAATCCTCAGAAATTCAGCTATACAGATACTCCGAAATTAACAAAACAGTTAAGCTGTCATATCGTTTATACTAATGAAACGGTTCATGATATTTTACGTGAAGGTTTCGACAGAAGCCCAATGTTTAATGGTACGATCCAAAGTCTCGGTCCCAGATACTGCCCGAGTATAGAAGATAAGATTAACCGTTTTGCAGAAAGAACAAGACATCAGCTTTTCGTAGAACCGGAGGGATGGAAAACTGTTGAGATCTACGTAAACGGATTCAGTTCTTCTCTTCCGGAAGATGTACAGATCAAAGCGATGAAACATATTCCTGGTTTTGAGAATGTAAAAGTATTCCGTCCGGGGTATGCCATTGAGTATGACTACTTCCCTCCTACCCAATTAAAACATACTTTAGAAACAAAACTGATCGATAATTTATATTTTGCAGGTCAGATCAACGGAACTACAGGGTATGAAGAAGCAGCAGGACAAGGTTTAATCGCCGGTATCAATGCGCATAATAAAGTACACGGAAAAGAAGATTTCATTTTGAACAGAGATGAAGCTTATATTGGAGTATTAATTGATGATTTGATTACAAAAGGAACTGAAGAACCTTACAGAATGTTCACTTCCCGTGCAGAATACAGGCTTTTACTAAGACAGGATAATGCTGATATCAGATTGACTGAAAAAGCTTATCATTTAGGCCTTGCAAAAGAAGACCGTTTAAGAAAAGTTGAAACGAAAGTAGCTAAGAGTCAGGAACTTGAAGAGTTTTTAAGAGAAACTTCTTTAAAGCCAGGCATTATTAATCCGATATTGGAAACTATTGACAGTAATCCTGTAGACCAGGCATACAGAGCCGCACAATTCCTTACCAGACCAAATATCACGTTGAAAAAACTTGATACTATTGACGCTATCAAAGAGTTTTCTTCTCAATATGATGAAGAAGTAAGGGAGCAGGCTGAAATCAATATCAAATACAAAGGCTATATTGAAAAGGAAAAAGAAAATGTAGCAAAACTTAACCGTTTGGAAAATATAAAAATTCCGGAAGATTTCGATTATAAGAGTCTTTCCAGTCTTTCTTCAGAAGCCAAACAGAAAATGTCTAATGTAAGACCTAAAACTATTGCACAGGCAGGCAGAATAAGCGGTGTTTCTCCGGCTGATATAAACGTTTTACTGGTCTATCTGGGACGTTAAATCAAAAATGTTTCACGTGAAACATTTGTAAATTAAAAGCAAAAATTTAGGTATTTACAGGCGTTAAATTAAACACGGTACATATCTCAATTTTAAAAATATCAAGTTATTAATTCATGAGAATAAAGGATCATTTTCTTTCACAGGAAATATTTGAAATAAAAGAAACAGAAACAAAAGGAGTTTTCAAGACCTCCCCCATTCCATCTAGCATTTCCAAATATTACGAAAGCGAAGATTATATTTCCCATCACCAGGATTCAGGAAGTTTTAAAGAAAAACTCTATAAATTCTTACAGTCTTTTAATCTGCAATACAAAAAAAATATACTTGCAGACAGAATAAAAAAAGGATCTAAAGTTCTTGATTACGGCTGCGGAGCAGGAGAATTTGTAAAATATATAGAAAACTATTTTGAAACTTTCGGTTTTGAACCAGATGCTGATGCCAGAAAAGCCGCACTTCATAAAATATCCAAAGCAACGGTAATTGATGATATCAACATTATTCAGGATCACAGTCTGGATGCCATCACTCTTTGGCATGTATTTGAACATGTAGAGAACCAGGATGAGATGCTTGAAATTTTTCACAGGAAATTAGAAGATAAAGGACTCCTCATTATTGCTGTTCCCAACCCTACTTCCTATGATGCAAAACATTACAAAGAATATTGGGCAGCTTACGATGTACCGAGACATATTTATCATTTCTCCAAAAATGGTATGGAAAATTTAATTTCCAAGAAACCGGACTGGAAAATGAGAAAAATAAAACCTCTGGTTCTTGACTCCTTTTACATCTCCATGTTGAGCGAAAAATACAAAAAATCACCTCTTTTTTGGTTAAAAGCTGTCATCTACGGAACAATTTCTAACGTAAAAGCGCTTTTTTCGAACGAATTTTCAAGTTTGATATATATTATCGAAAAAAGATAGAAAATGGATTTTTAAGCTATTTCTGAAGGTCAATTTTCATCAATTTAAAGACAAAAATAAAAAACTCAGGAGAATCTCCTGAGTTTTTTATTTTCTATATAAAGTAATTTTTTTACTAATTTAAAATTTTACATTTTTAAAACGGAGATTTACATCTCAACTATAATATTACTTTTTAGTAAAGTATTAGCTAGAAAAGTTAAAGATGTAATGTTATCAACTTTAAAATCTACATTAGCACTTCCACCTTTTCCAAAAGTAATTGCATGAAAAAAAAGTTCAGAAAAAGGATAGGTTGGTTGAATTGTATACATTGCCCCTACTCTTTTATGATCATTAGAAATTACAGGAGTGATAAAATCATAATCATTAGCACCAATTGTTGGAACCGATGTATCAACCAAAGAAAGAATATATTTTGCTTTATTTGAAGAATCACCTCTAAAAACAGAAGAAGGTGTAAATTCTACACTTGGAATATTATTAAGATAAACATTATCTCTAATTGTTGTAGATTGTATCACATCACTATTAATTTCAATTAAATCAACTAAATTATTCGTTTCCAGAGTCACCGAATTATCAGAGATCAAACTATGAGTAATTTTTTCTGCGTTTAAAGTAACCATTTTCGATATAGAATTAAAAGTATTTCGAGAAATTTTTACAAAAGAATAATCACCCAAAACATCCAATTCCTCTTTGTCGAAAAGAAAGCCTAAAGAATGTCCTACAAAATTATTATTACTGATTTCCAAAACTTCTACCCCAGCAAAAATATCAGCTGCATATCTTAGATGATCTCCTATGGTATAAAGTATATGACATGAGTTGCTTTTTGCAACAATTCTTTCATATTTACCACCCTTATCCATAATTTTTAATAGCCCTTGATGACCATTATAATTTTGGGATTCTCCTTCAATATGTTTTTGCCTGACATTATTTCCGATTATTAAAACATTGGAAATTAGAGAATTAATGTCAGACCAAAAATATACAACAGTATTTGTGATATCAGCAATATTATCGGTGATATTAATATTCGTAATATTCTTTCTTTCACTTTCAAAAGAAGCAATGAAAATCATTCTGGTATAATCATAAACTTTATTATTATCAAAGGATGAATAACTACCATGGAATTCACACGCGCAACCAATCAAACTCATTAATCTATTACCTATAAAAATATTATTATGAACAGATAGGAAATCTACATTTCCATAAATAGTAGAATGGTCATGATTTTTTTCTTTAGTTCCTGTTGCCAGATTCTCAAACGTACAATTTCTTATTGTTACATTACCTCCAGAATTTGCCTTTCCTACAGCAATACAGTTACGTAAATCACCATTAGTCCAATATAAACCATCAATGATAATATTGGTACATTTGCCTCCTTCAAAGCCTACCCTGTTAAGATATGCGGATTTCATTTTAGAAACATCACCGCCAAAATCAATAATACCTTTACCTTTAAAAGAAATGTTATATAAAGGAGAGGAATCAGCGTTAAGACCTGAGAATAATATAAAATCCCGATCGTCAAAATATTCATCAAGCTTAATTACACTATAGTTTTCAAACTCAACATCCAAACCTGATCTCAATTCAAGAATATTTCCAGATGGTGGGCTATCACTATACGTTTTAATCAAAAAATGCCCGCTTGGAAATATCAATTTCAAACCTAATTCAGAACATACATCAAAAGCATTCTGAATAAAAGGTCTCTGATCATCTACATAAGAAGATTTTGCACCGAACGCTGTAACATACACTCTTTTAGTTGAAAATACAATTGTATTTACATAAAATTCTATACCTCTCTTTCTGTAAATAATCTCATCCTCCAAAACCCGTGAATCACCAGGAACGAGTCCTGTTCCATCAATCCATGTAGATACTTTTTGGAAATTAATAACTTCTCCTGTATTGGAGTCAATCAATTGTACAAAACTGTCATTTGAGCCTAATAATGACACGAAAAATTCATTTGTTGTAAGCATAATATTCTAATTTAGTACAGCAAATGTATATTCCGGAAGCGCCAAAAGCTGACGTATAAAAAAAGTCTGCCAAAATTTAGCAGACTTTATAATTATATTTTTGGAATATTATTTATTGATAGCAGCAATTCCGGGAAGTTCCAAACCTTCCAGACTTTCAAGCATTGCTCCTCCTCCTGTAGAAACATAACTTACTTTTTTATCATAACCGAACTGCTTTACAAAAGCAACGCTGTCACCACCTCCTACTAAAGAGAAAGCTCCTAATTTTGTAGATTCTGCGATACTGTCGCCAAGAGCAACTGTTCCTGCGGCAAAGTTTGACATTTCAAAAACCCCGATCGGACCATTCCAAAGAATTGTTCTTGAATTTAACAATACATCATTGAACTGATCTCTCGATTTTGGACCGGCATCAAGCCCCATCCAACCTTCAGGAATTGCATAGATATCCGATTCTTTTCTTTCTACATCATTATTAAAAGCTTCCGCAATAATAACATCAGAAGGAAGATATACCTTAACCTTATTTTCTTTAGCCTTTCCTAAAATCTCAAGTGCCAAAGGGAGTTTATCCTCTTCTACCAATGAGTTTCCTATTTTTCCTCCCAGTGCTTTAATAAAAGTGAAGGCCATACCTCCTCCAATGATTAGATTATCGATAGCAGGAAGTATATTTTCTATAATGGTAATTTTAGTTGAAACTTTAGATCCACCAAGTATTGCAGTTACAGGCTTTTCTCCTTTTCTCAAAACTTTATCAATGGCCTGAAGTTCTTTAGCCATCAGTAAACCGAAAAATTTAGTTGATTCGAAATACTGAGCAATAACTGCCGTAGAAGCATGAGCTCTGTGAGCTGTCCCGAAGGCATCATTTACAAAAGCATCACCCAACTTTGAAAGCTTCTCAGCAAATCCCTCATCCCCTTTTTCCTCTTCATTGTGAAAACGAAGATTCTCCAATAATAAAATCTCGCCGGCTTGAAGCTCAGAAGCTGCCTTTTCAGCTTTTTCTCCGATACATTCGTCTACAAACTTAACTTCTTTTCCAAGAACACTTGAAACTTCATCTACGATATGCTTAAGAGAAAATTCATCCTTTACCTCTCCTTTTGGTCTTCCAAGGTGAGTCATTAAAATTACAGAACCTCCGTCATTAAGAATCTTTTCTACTGTAGGTTTTACAGCTGTTATTCTTGTATTATCTGTCACTTTAAGCTGATCATCCTGCGGAACATTAAAGTCCACTCTTACCAGAGCCTTCTTATCTTTAAAATTGAAATCATTGATTGTTTTCATAAATATCGTTGAATTTTCGTTTCACAAATGTAAGCTTTTAAACATTTTCTACAGAACCAATAAAACAAAACTTTTGGAAAACTTTCCCCCAACCCACTCATCCACTAATCAACAATTTTTCTCTCTTTAAAAAAAAGAATAATGTAGTTGTTGTTGAGTATTGTTAGTTTCGGGGATAAGTTTTAACAAAATAATTGGTAACATATAATTTTTATTCAATTCATATTTAATTCACATTGTAAAATATTGTAAATCTGTCTTTTCACAGACTTACCAACAGATGTGAGTAACTTTCCCACAAACCCGTTATTAGTAATTTTTTTATGGAAAAACTTTGGATTAAGTGGAGAAAACATTTTGAAAATTATGGTTGAAATTTTCAAATACATTTCCCATTACGAAATAAATTTATCTTTAAAAATAGAAAGTTGGAAAAGTTTTCCACAGTTATTCACATACCTTTTCACAAATTACCACCGATTAACTAACAGACTTTGTTATTATTCTTACCTTTGTCATGAAATAAAATCTAAAAAGACTTAATACAAGTATTATGAAAAGAAAAATAGCTATTGCTGCAGACCATGCAGGCTATGAGTATAAGGAGATTGTTAAGAACTATCTGTCAGAACAGTTTGATGTTCAAGATTTTGGCACGTTTTCCACAGACAGTGTGGATTATCCGGACTTTGTGCACCCTGCGGCAACATCAGTTGAAAACGGGGAAAATGAATTGGGAATTTTGATCTGCGGAAGCGGAAACGGAGTTCAGATCACAGCAAACAAGCACCAGAAGATCAGATGTGCACTTTGCTGGATGCCGGAGATTGCAGTGCTGGCAAGGCAACATAATGATGCCAATATGATTTCAATGCCGGCAAGATTTATCTCTAAGGAAGTGGCTATAGAAATTGCAGAGAAATTTCTTTCCACGGATTTTGAAGGTGGAAGACACCAGAACAGAGTTGATAAAATTGCTGTTTGTTAAAAATATAAAGGCCTGTAAATCAAAATACAGGCCTTATTTATTTTTTATTTCATACATTTGCAGCAGCTAATAGAAGTTACAATCCTATTATTCCATACCGAACCTTAAATACTTAAAGATATTTATTCAAAGGTTTTTCTCCCCTCTTCTCCATATTTGTAGTAATTTTAACAGACTAAAAGTTTCCATTGTAAATAAATTGGAAAGAAAATTGATGCTGTTGAATTAATAAAGAAAAATAACATTAACCAATAAGTAGGTAATAATTCCTAAAACAATTCTATTCAAATGCCTCTCAGTAAGAGGAAGAAATAATAAAAATAGAAACCCAGCCAGGTGATCTTAATTATTATTTGAATGTAAGAACTCTACGTTTTCAGAGATTTTAAAAAGGATTATTACAATTAATAACAATTAAATAACATTAAAAATGCCAAGAAAAGGTAAATATATAAGCCATAAAAACGATCAGAAACTCATAGAGATCGGAAGACAGATCCTGCGTTTCATGAATACCAATGCGTCAAAGATCTATAATTACAAGCAGATCGCAGACGGAATAGATTATAAGAATCCCCGTCAGAGAGAGCTGGTGATCCAGGCCCTACACAAACTGCAGGGTTCTGAAAAGATCAAAGAAGTGGAAAAAGGAAAATATATCATTAATCTGAAAATTGAGGGAACCCTGACAGGTACCATTGATTTCAACCAGTCCGGCAACGCCTACGTTAGTGTTGAAGGAATTGAAGATGATATCTTTATTCACTCGAAGAACGTAAAAGATGCCCTGCAGGGCGATAAAGTACTGATTGTAACCTATCATTTCAAAGGAAAGAAACTGGAAGGATCCGTACTGGAAGTTCTGGAAAGAACAAGAACAGAATTTGTAGGAACATTCCAGCTGGTTGCCCATAAAGATTTTGGATTTGTAGTTTGTGACAAAAAAACAATCAATACCGATATTTTTATTCCTAAAACAAAATTCGGAGGAGCTGAAAACGGCGATAAAGTAGTTGTAAAAATGACAGAATGGAAGCCTGGTGATAAAAATCCTGAGGGAGAAATTATTCAGGTTCTGGGAGCTCCGGGCGAGCACGAAACTGAGATCCACTCTATTCTTGCAGAATACGGCCTTCCTTATGAATTTCCACAGGAAGTTGAGCTCGATGCGGATAAAATTGACAGAAGAATCACTGATGAAGAAGCTGCAAAGCGTTGGGATATGCGTGATATCTGTACGTTCACCATTGACCCTAAGGATGCAAAAGACTTTGATGATGCCCTTTCGATCAGGAAACTGGAAAATGGAAACTGGGAAATTGGTGTACACATTGCCGATGTTTCTCATTATGTAGTTCCGGGAACGATGCTGGATGATGAAGCCTATAACAGGGCAACTTCCGTATACCTTGTAGACCGTGTGGTTCCGATGCTTCCGGAAGTTTTAAGTAACGATGTATGTTCACTTCGTCCCAATGAAGATAAATATACCTTCTCAGCAGTTTTCGAGCTGAATGATAAAGCGGAGATCAAGAAACAGTGGTTTGGAAGAACAGTGATTCATTCAGACAGAAGATTTACTTACGAAGAAGCACAGGAACGTATCGAAACAGGCCAGGGAGATCTGGCAGAGGAAATTAATACCCTGGACAGGCTGGCGAAAATTATGCGTGACGAACGTGTAAGAAACGGAGCCATTACATTTGACAGAAGTGAAGTAAGATTCAATCTGGATGAAAATAACTCGCCCATCGGAGTATACTTTAAAATAAGTAAGGATTCCAATCACCTGATCGAAGAATTCATGCTTTTAGCTAATAAAAAGGTATCTGAATTTGTTTCATTGAACAGTAAAGGAGGTGTGTCAAACAATACCTTTATTTACAGGGTTCACGATGATCCAAATCCTGCAAAACTGGAAGCATTAAGAGATTTTGTTTCTACTTTCGGATACAAAATGAATCTTGACAACACCAAAAAAGTTGCAGAATCACTGAACAAACTTCTTTCTGATGTCAAAGGAAAAGGAGAAGAAAATATGATTGAAACGCTGGCCATGAGAAGTATGAGCAAAGCCGTATATTCTACAGAACCTATCGGCCATTATGGTTTGGGGTTTGAATACTACAGCCACTTCACCTCTCCTATCCGACGTTATCCCGACCTTCTTGCCCACCGCCTTTTACAGCACTATCTTGACGGAGGAAAATCCCCAAGCAAGGCAGAGCTTGAAGACAAGGCAAAACACTGCAGTTCTATGGAAAGACTTGCTGCCGATGCAGAAAGAGATTCCATCAAGTTTATGCAGGTGAAGTTTATGGAAAAGCATCTTGGAGAAACATTCACTGGGGTTATTTCAGGTGTGGCCGAATTCGGTTTCTGGGTTGAAATTCCTGAAAACGGTGCCGAAGGTTTGATCAAATTAAGAGATCTTGTGGATGATTCCTATTCATATGATGCGAAGACCCATGCCGTATATGGTAGCAGAACGGGTAAAAAATATCAGTTAGGAGACCAGGTGCAGATTAAAGTAGTAAAAGCAAACCTTATTCAAAAGCAGTTAGACTTTAAGATTGTTGATTAATTAAATCATAAAGTCTAACTTTGTATTCAATGGGATGAATTTTTTTTCATTTAAAATACTATTGAATGTTTGAACTTGTACTATCTGCTATTGTCTTAGGATTTATGCTGAGCCTGGTTTTTATAGGACCTATTTTTTTCCTTTTAATTGAAACCAGCTTCACCAGAGGGCCAAGACATGCTTTGGCACTGGATCTTGGAGTCATTACGGCAGATTTGTTATGCATCGTTGCTGCGTATTATGCAAGTGCAGATATTGTTACTTTAATAGATAAGCATCCCGGATTTTACAGGATTACTTCTATACTTATTTTTGTATACGGAATCGTTATGATGGTCACCAAGACCAAAATGCATATGCCGGGTGAAGAAAAAATCATTGGACAGAACTATTTCAAAACGTTTTTCAATGGTTTTTTCTTCAATCTTTTAAACGTGGGAGTTATTCTTTTCTGGCTGGTTACAGTAATCTCTGTAAGGAATCAATACCCCGATACCAGTAGTTTTATATTCTATGTAAGTATCGTCATCGGTACCTATTTGTGTATAGACCTGGCCAAAATATTCTTAGCAAAACAATTTCACGATAAACTTACCCAGAAGCTGGCCAACCAGATCAGAAGAATCGTTGGCGGGATTCTTATTGTTTTCAGTTTCTTTATCTTTCTGCAAAGCTTTAAGAAATTTAATCAGTTCGACAGGCGTTTAGAAGAAGCTGAGAAAAAAGAAATCAAGTACCAAAAAACAGAATGAAAAAAATAATATTTCCCAAAGCCCTTAAAAAAGGAGCTAAAATAGCCGTTATTTCCCCAGCCGGAGCTGTAGACACCACTCAGCTTGAAAAGGGAATAGAAATGATTAAAAACAAAGGTTATGAGCCCGTTCTTGGCGAGCACCTTTATACTAAATATTCAAACGGGTATAATTACGCCGGAACAGAACAGGAAAGAATTAAAGATATCAACTGGGCTTTGAATGATAAAGATATTTCGGCAATCTGGGCTTCAAGAGGAGGCTATGGTTGCCAGCACCTGATTCAGCATTTAAAGCTGAAAAACTTTACAGAAAATCCGAAATGGTACATCGGTTATTCCGACAATACTGTTATTCAAAGTTATTTATTGAAAAAAGGTTTTGCTTCTATCCATGGGCAGACTATTAAAACATCCAGTTTCGGAGTAACAGATGAAAGCTATGATCTGGTTTTTGATATTTTAAAAGGAAAAAGACCCAAATATGCTTTACAATCCCATGAGTTTAACAAAATGGGGAATATTGAAGGTGAATTGGTTGGAGGTAATTTAGCCCTGATCTATGCGCTTCTGGGCACCAAGTATTCTTTTGACTTCAGGGATAGGATTTTATTCATTGAGGATATAGGAGAAAATTTTTATGCCTTGGACAGGATGATTATGACCCTCGAATTAGCCGGAGTTTTCAACAAAATAAAAGGATTGATTGTTGGCGGAATGACCAATATGGGAGATGAAAAAGAAAATAAAAGCTACGAAGAAAGCTTTGATGAATTTGCCTATAAACTGATCTCGGACAGGATTTCAAAATATAAATTCCCAGCTGTTTTCGGATTTTCGAATGGGCATATTAAAGATAACAGACCTTTGATTATAGGAGGAAATGTTGATATGAAGGTCGGAGAAAAGGTTGAAATTAAGTTTTAATTGGGCCTATTTCACTCTCAAACTTTTAAACTCAAAAGATGGCAACTCATAATGATTTTGGCCAAATAGCAGAAGATCTTGCAGCTGAATATCTGCAGAAAAATGGGTATAAAATCCTTACCCGGAATTTCAGGTTTCAGAAAGCTGAAATTGATATCATTGCTGAAAAAGAAGGGTTGATCATCATCGTGGAAGTAAAAGCACGTTCTACAGATGTTTTTATACTCCCTCAGGAAGCGGTTACCAAATCAAAGATCAAATCCATAGTTATTGCAGCCAACCATTATCTCGACGAATTTAATAAAAACAGTGAAGCAAGATTTGATATTATTTCTGTTCTGCCTGACAAAAAAGGAAATTTAAATATAGAACATATTGAAAATGCTTTCGAAGCATTGGATGCAAACTAATACATTTTACAATAAAATGAAAACAATACTCATCACCGGAGCTACTTCCGGAATAGGAAAATCCACGGCAGAACTTCTGGCCAGACAGGGTAACAGAATAATTATCTGTGGAAGAAGAAATGAAGTTTTGGAATCCCTAAAAACGGATTTTTCTCAATTTACCGAAATATTTAGTTTAAAATTTGATGTAAGGAATCTTCAAGAAGTTGAAGAAGCAATAAATTCCCTGCCCGAAGAATGGAAAAACATTGATGTTCTTATCAATAATGCTGGAAATGCCCACGGTTTAGATCCTCTTTCTGCCGGGAAGACAGATGATTGGGATTCTATGATCGATGGTAATGTAAAAGGGCTTTTGTATGTTTCCAAAATGATTATCCCTTCCATGAAAGACCGTAATTCAGGGCATATTGTAAACATTAGTTCAGTGGCAGCAAGGCAGACTTATGCGAACGGAACGGTTTACTGTGCAACTAAAAAAGCAGTTGATGTAATTTCCGAAGGAATGCGTCTGGAGCTTACTGAATTTGGGATTAAAGTAAGCAATATTCAGCCGGGTGCTGTGGAAACCGACTTCTCTCTGGTAAGATTCAAAGGAGACAATGAAAGAGCAGCCACCGTATATGCCGGCTATGAGGCTTTGAAAGCTGAAGATATTGCCGATGCCATCGCCTACTGTGTGAATGCTCCGAAACATGTAATGATTTCTGATATGACCATTTATCCAAGTGCACAGAGTGAGCCGAGAACAATCTACAGGAAATAGTTAAAATAAAGACATAAATTTGCAGAATATTCGGAGCAATAGCGTCTCCGTAATTTTGCCATCAGCTTAAAATAAAAGAGATGAAAATTCTATATCTGGAAACCTCTTCCAAAAACTGCTCTGTAGCCATTTCAGACAATGAAAAGCTCCTGTGTCTGTGCGAAGAAGTTTCCGAAAACTATAAGCAGTCTGAAAGTCTCCATACCTTTGTAGAATGGGCACTTGAGGGAGCCGGTCTTACCATGAAAGACATTGAGGCCGTTTCATTAGGTAAAGGACCTGGATCCTATACCGGCTTAAGAATAGGTGCAGCTTCTGCAAAAGGTTTCTGCTACGGGCTGAAAGTCCCGTTGATTGCAGTGAATTCTTTAGAAAGCATGATAGAGCCTTTTTTAGGCAAAAACTACGATTATATCGTGCCATTAATCGATGCAAGGAGAATGGAGGTTTATACAGCCGTTTATGATGGCGAAACAGGAAAAGAACTGTCTCAGACTGAAGCCAAGATTTTAGACGAAACTTCTTTTGAAGAATTTAAAGATAAAAAAGTGATTTTTGTGGGCGACGGAGCAAAGAAAGCTAAAGAAATTCTGCACCTTCCGGACGCAGAGTTTAAGGATGACGTCTACCCTTCTGCACAATACCTGATCAAAAGAAGCCTAGAAAAGATTGGGCAAAAGGATTTTGAAGATATTGCCTACTTTGAACCCTTCTATCTCAAAGATTTCCATGGAGTAAAGAAAAAGAAATCGTCAGATTCTATATGACATAAAAAAGCGAAGAGTAAATCTTCGCTTTTTTTTATGTTTATTTGGGCATTTCAGGAACACCATCAGGAATTTTTTCTTTATCCTTTTTCAGTTTTTGTTTAGGCTTTTTAGGCTCAGTGTCTATGCCCTGTACGGACTGCTGAAGCAGGGTATTATCATTTCCGGCAGGACTCTGAGGAATACCGTTATTCATATCCTGTACCGGCTGTGTTGGCATTTGTGGTTGCTGTTGAAGAGAGTTTCCTTTATTATCCGTTGCCTGGAAAGAAAGCTCACTTTTCAGATAATTCAGCATTTCCTTTGCCTTTATGCCTTCCGGGGTTTTAGAATAATTCAGGGCGATCTGCTCAAGCTGCAGGATCATCACCTCTTTTCCGCTGGTTTTTCCGGTATTGAAAGCATTCAATAGGTGGAATTTAGGAACAAGGGCATCCTTAGGATATTTCTGTATCGTCTGATCTATAATATCACGGCTTTCTCCGAACTTTTCAGATTCATAGAGAGCATAAGCCTTCTTATATTCGCTTTCAACATCCTCCGATGACTTTACGAATGAATTATTCTTAGGATTTCTTGCAAATTCTGCATAAGAGGTATATGGATAATCGGTCAAAAGGATCTGTTTTGCTCTTTCAGAAGCCTGAGGATTCTTTTGGTAATTCATTGCAAAGATTTCATAAAGAGCCTGAAGCATTACTTTTTCCTCAGGTTTTACGTCAACAAGGTCATATAGTGTCTTTGTTGCCAAAGGAGTATTTGTAAAATAATTCTGGTACATTACACCCAACCCTAGCGAAGCGGTATCTCTGTCTTTCTTTAGCTGGCCCAGTTTTTCCTGATCTGTAGGAATCTGTTCAATATAGTAGGTTGGCTCAAAACGTCTTGGATTAGGTGCTGAAGTCACACCAAGAGCTTCATTTTTCATGTCCTCAATAGTCGCCATTTTTTTAGAATACCGCCAGTTATCAGCTAACGCTCTGTCGCCCCAAATCTGTTTAAACGAAGATGTCCCTTTGCTTATTGTTCCTGTATTGCTGAAATAAAAGCCTTTGGTAGTTACCCCAAAATCTTCAAAAGAATTGGCATTATTGGCAAAAATTGAATTGGCATTGTAATCTCCGCTATCAAAACCTTTGCTTCTTTCTGCACGTATTCTCTCCTGCTCTTCTTTTTCTTCCTTAGCTTTCAGTTTAGCGATATACTTCGAAAAAAAGTCGGTTTTCTGAGAATCATTCATCTTTGCTAAAGAAAGAATACTGTCGTTCTTCTTAATCAGATAATAGTTTTTGGAGATCTTTTTAATATATTCAGACTGGTCTTTTAAAAGGATCTTAGAAGGCTCATAGGTCATCACCGTAAGAGCAGAATCATAGTACGTTCCTGCCCCGATATAATCATTTTTTTCAAGATAGCTCTTCCCTATTTCATAATACGTAAGGCCTCTTACCTGTGGATCTGATACCTTCTCAAACAGAGATTTTTTGAAGAACTCCTGAGCTTCCTCTTTTTTTCCTGCCTTGTTGGCCATTAAGCCCAGAGCATAGTAAAATTCGTTCTTTCTGGAGCCGTAAGTTCCTTTTTTACTGATACCCTCCAGGTAGTTTTTGGCTCCGTTATAATCCCCTTTTCCATTGAAAGTTTTAGCAATGGCAATTTGGGATTTTACTTCAAATTCAAAGTCGTTGGCATATTTATAAGCCTGGGTAAAGCTTTCACGCGCTTTATCATTTTGACCCAGGTTTTCGGAAACCTGTCCTCTCAGATAAGCTATCCTGCTTTTCAATTTTCTGTCGGAATTCAGTTCAAAAGCCCTGTCCAGTTCAGCTCCTGCCTCCTCCAGCTTCCCTGCGTCCAGAAGAGCTTCAGAATGATAAATGCTCAGCAGTTTTGCATAGCTTTTATTAATGTCCTCTCCCTTCAGTTTGGCAAAAGTTTCGTTGGCCTTATGATAATCCTTGATCTGTGCATAAGCTACTCCCTGATAAATTCTTGCTAAAGGAAGTCTTTTATCATCCTTCATGTGGGTGAAAACATAGTTCAGGGCATCCAGAGCCTGTACAGCTTTGTTCTGGTAGATCCTGGACTGTACAAGAATCATATAGGCGTCAAAAATCTTCTTATTTTTTTCTTCGCCGTTTCTGATAACTGAGTATTTATTGATCGCTTTCTGCGCCTTTGCCTCTGCAATTTCTAAAGTGGTCGCTCCTTTATTCTGAAGCTCATCAGGCATTCCGGGCGTTGCATTTCCCTGCGCGCCGGGCAATCCGGGTGGCATTCCAGGAGCTCCTCTTTCAGAAGAAGATCTGGTCACTTCAGCCATTTTCATGGAATTTTCAGCGAAAGCGGTGGATTGTCCCAAATCGCTTCCCAAAGGCTGGTCTTCAAACGTAAGGATAGGAATGTAAGGAGCATAAAAATTGTCTTTGTGTTCCTTATCTCTGCTCGTAAATTCACTGTTTAACGCATCTTTTGCATTAAAAAGGGTATTATAATATGTGTTGAATCCTTTCATGAATTTTGATCGCTGTTCCGGCTTTTTGGTCTTGGTAGCACAGGAAGCAACGATACACATGATTAAAAGGAATAAAATATTCTTTTTCATTATTCAATATAACTCTCTTATCTGCTTTTTATTATAAGCAGCTGATGATTTTGTAAAAATAACAAAATTTTGTAATGAATAATATTTATATTTCTTTCAAAATTTTATAAACCAAATGAGTAGGAAGTCCCATGATGGTATAAAAGCTTCCGTTCATCTTGCTGATCTTTGCCATACCCAGCCATTCCTGTATGCCATAGCTTCCTGCTTTGTCGAAAGGCCTGTAATTCTGAATGTAATATTCTATTTCATCATCTGTAATTTCGTCCAATTCTACATCTGCAACATCGGTTTCAGTCCATGTTTTATTAACGGATTTTATGGTAATTCCTGTATAAACCTGATGAGTTTTCCCTGAAAGCGAACGCAGCATATGCCTGGCTTCATTCTCATCTTTCGGTTTTCCAAGGATCTGATTATCTATTGCAACTACAGTATCGGCAGTTAACAGTACTTCATCATCAGTTAATTCCCTGAATGCTGCCGCCTTTAAATCAGACAGATAGGCTGCCGCCTCTCCTATTTCGATATCTTCAGGAAGAATTTCTTCACAATCTATTTTGATGACCTCAAAATCGAAGCCTAAGCTTGAAAGCAGCTCTTTTCTTCTCGGTGACTGGGATGCTAAAAGTAATTTCATAGTGTTATACGGATTGCGTATTATCATCATGCCAGTTCCCCTGAACTTTCATCACCTGCTCTATCACATCACGTACTGCTCCGCTGCCCCCTTTTTTAGCTGAAATATAGTCAGATATTCCTTTTACTTCTGGAACAGCATTTTCAGGACATGCTGAAATAGCGGAATTCTCCATGATATGGATATCGGGAAGATCGTCTCCCATCGTCAGAATCTCTTCGTTTTTAAGATTGTATTTCTTTTTAAAGTCTTCAAAATCAACCATCTTATCATGTGATTTTGGATAATAGTCCTCTATTCCAAGATAGGTGATCCTGTGTTTCACCATTTCATCATTTCCGCCAGTGATTACTCCTATTAAATAATTGTTTTTTAATGCTTTAACTACTGCATAACCGTCCAGGACATTCATTACCCTGCACATATTTCCGCCCGGAAGCAGATAAACACTTCCGTCTGTAAAAACTCCGTCTACATCAAATACAAACGCCTTTATATCTTTTAATTTCTCTTTATAGCTCATACATTTTTTGAATAGAATGATTCATTGTTTTATAAATCTTAAGACTTTCGTCTTTTAACAGCTGTTCATGTGATTCCAGTATCCTTACATCATTTCTTACGGCAGGCCCTGTTTGTGCATCTTTAGGCTCGATCTCATGAATTTTCTGCACCGTTTCATCAATCAGAGGCAGAAAATAGTTAAATGGAATTTCCTGCGAGTCTGAAATCTCCTTTGCTTTTGCAAAAAGATGATTGACAAAATTGCAGGCAAAAACCGCAGTAAGATGGATGTATTTTCTTTGCTCGTGGCTGCTTTCCATCACATTCTCTGAAATTTTGGAAGCAATTTCAAAAAGAAGCTGTTTATCCTGTTCATTCTCAGTTTCTATAAAGAACGGGATTTTCTCATAATCAAGCTCTTTCGATTTTGAAAACGTCTGCAAAGGATAGAAACTGGATTTCCTGTACTCTCCTTTCAGAATCTCTTTCGGAAGAGATCCTGAAGTATGGGCAACCAGACAGTCTTTCTTTGTAATAATCTGAGAAACATTTTCCACAGAATTATCGCTTACGCAGATGATATACAGGTCTGCATCTTGAAGGTGCTCAGTAGAATAAGGAACGTTAAGTTCCCTGGAAATTTTTTTCAGTTCTTCGCTGTTCCTTCCAAAAACCTGCAGTAATGGAATGTTTTTCAGGCTAAAAGCCTTTGCCATGTGATAAGCCACATTTCCGGAACCTATAATTACAGTTTGCATCTAACAAAGATAAGATTTTAAAGGAAGACGGATGCAGGCCATGGAAGTTTATTGATGAAATGCTTGTTGCCTGTTGTGTAAGGTTCACGGTATAACGATCTGATATTATTTTAAATATTTGGACCGAAAATTGAATAAGTAATTTAACTTTCGGCTATTTTTGTAATCCAAAACAGTGAAAGCATCTTATGAAGATTAAGGACGCGGAAATTATTTCGTTGATGCAGAATCCACGGACCCAGGAAAAAGGTGTCCGTGCCTTGATGGATGCTTATCAAAGCAGATTGTACTGGCACATCAGAAGAATTATTGTGGATGGAGACCTTGCCCAGGATACGCTGCAGGAGACTTTTATTAAAGCCTACCAGAATTTTCACCAGTTTAAAAATGACAGCCAGCTATATACCTGGCTTTATAGAATTGCTACGAACGAAGCATTGCAGCAGGTCAATAAGCTGAAGAAAATGCAGAAGACGGATGAAGATCCCGAGTATTATATGCAGAACCTGGTGGCCGACAATACGGAAGGAGATGCAGAAGAAATACAGAAGCTGCTCCAGAACGCCATACAAAGCCTGCCCGAAAAGCAGAAACTGGTATTTATGATGCGGTATTATGATGATTTGCCCTATGAAGAGATCTCTAAAATTGTAGATATGTCTGTAGGGACGCTAAAGACCAATTATCATTATGCCAAACAAAAGATAGAAGAGTATATTAAAGAAAATTACGAGAGATAATTTTTTGAACAAACAAAGATGAAAGAGTTCGACATAGAAAAACTAGAACGAAAGAATATTTACAAAGTTCCGGATCATTTATTTGAAAATATCCAGAATAATGTAATGAACGAAGTGAAAGCGAATAAAAAGGCACCGGTTTTCAAGCTGAACTGGATGTATGCCGCTGCGGCATCGCTGGCTTTGATATTCGGGGCAACGTATGTTTTTAATTCTGATAATGACCAGTCGAAAGATGTGTTGAATTCAAAAACATTGGCTGTTAACAATCATCAGCCTAAAACAGAAAGCGAACGCGCTTATGAAACTCTGGAAGCAGATTTAACTTCTGTTGAAAATAATAATCAAACAGGTAGTAATCAGGGAACTAAAACCGTTTCATATACTCCTAAAAAAGATGTTGAAAACAGAACGGCCCCGCAACCGGTGAAAGCTGTTGGTAAAAAAGAAGAAATTAAAATGAATGAATATCTGGATTCGTTTTCTAACTCTGAGATATCAGAACTGGCAAGTAATTCAACCCAGGACGTTTATTTGGATTTATATAATTAAAGAAAGATGAAAAAGATATTATTTGCACTTTTTATTATTTATGGTTTTGGTCTAAATGCACAAAATGCGCAGACTACAGATTATGACTGGAAAAAAATGGACCCTAAACAAAGAAAAGAGGTAATAAACAATCTTTCTCCTGAAGAGAGAAAAGAACTTCTTAAGAAGTTTAGGAACAATATGGTGGTGGAAAATCTTGAAATTGACGCGAGCGATAAAACAGAATTTACGCAGCTTTATAACGAATATTTGGATAATCAAAAGCAGATAAAAAGCCAGTTTAATCCTGATTTCAACCCGGAAACATTATCCGATGATGAAGCCAAAGCAAAGCTTCAGCAGAGTTTTGAAGTAGGACAGAAACTGCTTGATAACAGAAAGAAATATGCTGACAAGATGCAGCAGGTGATTCCTTGCCAAAAAGTATTGAAACTGTTCCAGTCTGAGGGAATGATGAGAGATAAGATGAATGAGAGAAAACCTCACAGCGGACGTAATAATAGTATGGCAAAGCCCAAACAAAACCCATAATAGTTTATTTTTTTAATGTTGGACGGCTCTTACAGACAATTGTTTGTGAGAGCCGTTTAGTTTTAAAAGGATTTCATAGTTTTACGGAAAATTCAAATATGAAAAAAGTATTATTGTTTTTAATCTTTTCAGCTCTATTATCGGCTCAGAAAGCCGAAATCATTAAACTGGATCAAAATATTAAGGATAAAAAAGGGCTTACCAGATCATTGACTCTGATAGATAACCGGATGGATAAAACGATTGGTACCATTATCGGTAAAAAAGAAACAGCAGAAATTAAGTTTGATACTGAAGATCTGAAAAGTCACTTCGAAAATTGGTTTTCACAGGATAATAAAGTAAAAGGGAATAATGATATTACTTTAATTCTTGAAGAGCTAAAATTTTATAATGAACAGGATCCAGGACAAAAAGAAGTCTTTGGAAAAGCTAAGATTAAGATAGCAAGTTTTCTGAAAAGAAATGATAAATATTACTTTATAAACCGTTTTGAAAATGTCATTGTTTCAGATTCTAAAAATAATGGAAACATGCCGAAGTTTTTGGCTCAGCAGATCTCTACTGTTTTTTTAGAATTTATTAAAGCCTCATATTCCAATATTGTTTCCGGTGCTATGATTCCTGAAAATGAATTGAGTAATTACACGGCTTATCTCAATAAAAATTTTAAAGCCTATAATGAGCCTCAATTAAAAGAGGGTGTATATAAAAACTTTAAAAGTTTCTACGAGCAAAAACCGGAACCGGGATATTCTATTATTAAAAACCGAAAAGGAAAATTGGTAAATGTTAAGGATCGTGACTTTTCAGTTCCGCTCAGTGAAATTTATTGCTATGTAGATTCAGGAAAGGCGTATAGGGCCATACCTTTGGGATTTGTAGAAATGTCAAAAGGAAATAGGGGTTTTTATATCATTTCATCAAGAGCGCAGCTTGCCATTCAAAAAATGACAGGTGGAATGATGGTAGGAGCACTTGCGGGAGGTGTTGTCGGAGCACTCGTAGGTGGCGCAATTGATTCCGGAACCTCTCATACCGCTGTAATAAACGGGGCAAAAACAGCAACCTCTACAAAGGTTTATATAGATTCTTTAACAGGTGCTTATGTGTTTGAAAAATAAATTTCACGCTGTAAATTAAACCGAGATAATGTCTCGCTTTTTTTTATCTTTGCAAATTACAACGTTCTTAAATGAAAAACATACGAAATTTTTGCATAATCGCTCATATTGACCACGGTAAAAGTACTTTGGCGGACCGTCTTTTGGAGTATACCAATACAGTTACTCAAAGAGAACTGCAGTCTCAGACCCTGGATGATATGGATTTGGAGAAAGAACGTGGGATTACCATCAAATCTCACGCGATCCAGATGGATTATGAGTATAAAGGAGAAAAATATATCTTAAACCTTATTGATACTCCGGGACACGTAGACTTTTCTTACGAGGTTTCCCGTTCCATTGCTGCCTGCGAAGGTGCACTTCTTATTGTAGATGCTGCACAGAGTATTCAGGCACAGACCATCAGTAACCTTTATCTGGCATTAGAAAATGATTTGGAAATTATTCCAATTCTGAACAAGATAGACCTTCCGTCAGCAAATCCTGAAGAAGTTACCGACGAAATCATGGGCCTTTTAGGCTGTAAATATGAAGACGTCCTTAGGGTTTCCGGAAAAACAGGAGAAGGAGTTCATGATTTGCTTGAGCAGATTGTGAATAGAATTCCAGCTCCCGTCGGAGATCCGAAAGCGCCGTTACAGGCATTGATCTTTGATTCTGTTTACAACCCGTTCAGAGGGATTGAAGCTTATTTCAAAGTGGTAAACGGAAGTATTTCTAAAAATGAGAAAATCAAATTTTTCGCGACAGGAAAAGAATATGGTGCTGATGAAGTAGGAACGTTAAAGCTAAAGCAGGTTCCGAAGAAAACAATTGAATGTGGTGATGTAGGTTACATTATTTCCGGGATTAAAGATGCCAGAGAAGTGAAAGTAGGTGATACCATTACCTCTTTTGTGAATCCAGCCACAGCTGCGATTGACGGTTTTGAAGAAGTAAAACCAATGGTTTTCGCAGGAATTTATCCTATTGAATCAGAAGATTTTGAAGAATTAAGATTCTCATTGGAAAAATTGAGACTGAATGATGCCTCCCTGGTTTTCGAACCGGAAAGTTCGGCGGCACTTGGTTTCGGTTTCCGTTGCGGATTCCTGGGAATGCTTCACATGGAAATCGTACAGGAACGTCTGGAAAGAGAATTTGATATGAACGTAATTACTACGGTTCCCAACGTTTCCTATCACGGATATTCTAAAAAAGATCCTGAAACGGCCATTTTAATCAACAACCCATCTGAAATGATTGATCCCAATCTTTTAGATAGAGTTGAAGAACCGTATATAAAAGCTTCCATTATTACTAAATCTGATTTCGTAGGAGCTGTAATGACGCTTTGTATTGAAAAAAGAGGGGAGATTGTCAACCAGAGTTATTTAACGGCAGACAGGGTAGAGCTAACATTCAATATGCCTTTGGCAGAGGTTGTTTTCGACTTTTATGACCGTCTGAAATCAATTTCCAAAGGATATGCGTCATTCGATTATTCTCCAATCGGTATGCGTTCTTCCAAATTGGTTAAAATGGATATTCTGATCAATGGTGATATGGTAGATGCCCTTTCTTCACTGATTCATGACAGCAACGCTTATTACATCGGTAAAAAAATGTGTGAAAAACTTCGTGAACTGATTCCTAGACAGCAGTTTGATATTGCAGTTCAGGCAGCATTGGGAGCGAAAGTTATTGCCAGAGAAACCATTAAAGCCTTAAGAAAAGACGTTACTGCAAAATGTTACGGAGGAGATATTTCCAGAAAACGTAAACTTCTTGAAAAACAGAAAGAAGGTAAGAAAAAAATGAAACAGATCGGAAGGGTAGAAGTCCCTCAGTCTGCATTCATGGCTGTATTAAAATTGAATGATTAATATAAAAAAGACCGGTAATTTTTACCGGTCTTTTATTTTTCAGAAAGTTCGCTGCTTCTCCGTCAGATTGGCCTGTATTACCAAAGCTCCGAGGCCGAGAATTACTTCAGCGATTCCCAAAGTCCGTATAAGGTTGACTCCGCATACAATACATTCAGGTTCCGGGAAAGGCTTTTTTCCCACAACAATGATCAAAACTCCTCCTAAGATGATAATGACCACGATAAAGACTCTTAATAATGTTTTCATGATGGTATAAATTTTATTTCTATACCAAAGTTGAGCATATCTGTTATGAAATCATTAAGGAAAATCACTGTTTCAGGAAAGTGGTTTCACCGTTTTATTATTTCTTTTTGGTGAATTTTATCTCCATGGTCTTATATCCCTTTCCCGTTTTAGAATCTGGGCCATACATTTCCATTGTGTGATTGTTGGCATCGATGAAAGTGTAAGTCTCTCTGAAATCACAGTCTTTTCCGGGTCTTGCGGGATCAGTCATTTTACCTTTCAGCTCAATAGACTTTTTAGAAGGGTTCCAGTCGCCTTCCGCATGCATAATACCTGTTCCCATATTATCGATCCAGGTGCTTACAAACTTTTTCTTGGCATTATCATAGCCCATGATGCTCATTCCTTCAAACGGCATTCCCATAAAGCTTCCTTTAAAAGTACTGTGCTGATATCTGCCGTCGAAAATCATTTTATTGATACATTCGGATTGGCTTGTGATGGGTTGCGCACCATTTTCCATCCAGCTTGTTGTTGCTCCGGTCCAGTTTCCGTCATATAATGCTAATGTTTTGTGCATTTCACCAGGGGTGGCATATTCCATCCAGGCTTTGGTTGCAGTAGCAGAATCTACAGGTTTCCATTCTGCAGAATCAGTTTTAGCGTTGTCTTTCTCAGGTACGGGCTTTCCTTTTTCACAAGCGATCAAAAGAAATGTAACTGATAATAGTAACAGTAGATTTTTCATAATTGTTTAGTTTTAAGTAGGTTATTGTGAAATAAAGGTAGTTAATTTTATTAAGTGCTCAATTCTTTTTTGATGTCATTTATAAATCTTATCTTTGTGTATTCATAACGCAAACTAGATTATGGCCTCTCCAAAAAAAATTCAGGATATTAAAGTGGCGGTTGATGCCGTTATTTTCGGATACTTTGATAAGCAGGATCTTCAGCTACTTTTGATCAAAAGAAAGATTGATCCTTTCAAAGGAGGCTGGGCGCTTCCCGGAGGCCTTGTCCTGGATGATGAAAACCTGGATGATGCAGTGAAAAGAGAACTTCACGAAGAGGCGGGCATAAAGCCCGATTTTCTGGAGCAGCTCTATACTTTTGGTAACGTAGGCCGTGATCCGAGAAACAGAGTGGTTTCTGTGGCTTATTTAGGCCTTGTAAACCCTTCTTACCATGAACTTTTTGCAGACTCTGATGCGGAAGATGCCCAGTGGTTCAGTGTAAACAAGCTCCCGTCACTTGCCTTTGACCATAGATCTATTATTGATATTGCGTTAAACAGACTTCGTACCAAACTTCAGTACCAGCCTATTGGTTTTAATCTCCTGAATGAAGAA
Organism: Chryseobacterium sp. NFX27; assembly: GCF_049887855.1. Lineage (NCBI taxonomy): Bacteria > Pseudomonadati > Bacteroidota > Flavobacteriia > Flavobacteriales > Weeksellaceae > Chryseobacterium > Chryseobacterium sp. NFX27. The sequence goes on from NZ_JAGEKK010000008.1 coordinate 127,158, forward strand.
TTTCCCTTTTCCGATCTTGAAAACCTTTACAGAACTATTGTTGGCCGCGAAATAGACCGCCGGAATTTCCGTAAAAAGATCATGAGCTACGGTTTGCTGAATGAAACTGACAACGTTAAAAAAGAAGGCAGCGGCAGGCCGGGAAAACTTTTTACATTCAAAAAAGAGAAGTATGAAGAGCTTGAAAAAGAAGGCTTCTATTTCGAGATCAAATAACTGTTATCAGGTTATCTCAGTCTCTATAAAAATTCTCATATTATCATCCAAAATAAATAACCTAAAATTTTAGTTTATATTGTATTTATGCTGTTGGTGAAAACATTTGTGCCATTAGTATTTCATGCATTTCAAATTTTATAACTGATTATCAGTTATTTATGGTTTTAGTGTTGAAATAACGCAAATATATTTTGTGTCTGAACTGATATTGTTTTACATTTGTGTAATAATAACACAATTATGAAATACACATTACAACATATCATTGAGAAATTTCAGAGAAAAGAGAAGCTTGAATTTCTGTTTTTCTGGGGACATACGGTAAAAGATGAGATCAGCAAATCATGTTTCAGTCAGTGGTTTCCAATAGAGTTTGAAGAAAATGGTACAATCTATAAAACAGCGGAGCATTATATGATGGCCGGAAAGGCAAAGTTATTTAATGACCAGCAGATCTTAGAAAAGGTTTTAAGATCTGAAACACCTAATCAGGCCAAAAGCTTAGGAAGAAAAGTGAAAAATTTTGATCCGAAACTTTGGGATGACCATAAATATGAAATTGTTAAGAGAGCCAATGTTCTGAAATTTTCTCAGAACACAAAGTTTAAAGATTTTTTATTGTCAACTGATGGTAAGGTTCTAGTAGAAGCCAGTCCTTATGATAGAATTTGGGGAATTGGAATGCTTGAAACTGATTCCAGAACTATGGATCCGAATCATTGGGAAGGACAAAATCTACTTGGTTTTGCTTTAATGGAAGTGAGAGATGAATTAAGAAAATAAGATAATTATCAAACACAAAAATTATTATGGAAAAGACAGAACTGCACCCACAGATATTTCTTATTGAAGATTTTCTGACCTCTGATGAATGCGATCATTATATCACAATGGTACAGGGAGAAGTATTTGAAGAAGCTAAGATCAATATGAATGGCCGCCAGATGATGAGTAAAGACATAAGAAATAACGACAGGCTGATGCTCTTTGATAGTAATTTGGCTGACAAGCTTTTTACAAAAGCGGCAGAATTTCTTCCGCAGGAACAGGAAAATTATAGCCTGAAGAATTTTAATGAAATGATCAGAGTTTATAAGTATTCTCCTGGACAAAGATTCAAAATGCATCGGGACGGAAGTTATATCCGTAATGAAAATGAAAAAAGCTTCTACACCTTTATGATCTATCTGAATGATGACTTTGAAGGTGGAGAAACAGAATTTGAGAATTTATTCACGGTTGCTCCAAAGAAAGGAACTGCACTGGTTTTTTACCATCCTTTAAGACACGAAGGAAAAACGCTCATCAGCGGTCAGAAATATGTTTTAAGAACCGATGTAATGTATTCCAATAAGTAATCATCTGCAAAGAAATAGGCATTACCATGTCTTTCCTTATTAGCGTAAAAACAACACAAACAAAAATGGAAAACGAACTAAAACCAAGATTCATCCAGTCATTACAGAGGAATAATGATCAGATAAGAGAAGACCGGGCACGGACCATCGGAGCAGACTCCGAATTGATCTACAGGCGCCGGGTTGAAGATATAGAACTGAAAATAAAGAGACTGGAACGCGAGCAGGAAGGACTTATTGATATCAGTCCTTTAGACAGAAACAGCCTGACATTTGCTGATTTTCAGCCGGAAGCATTTGTTCAGAAAGACATAGAATATTCATTAACAATCAGAAATTTAAATATTCAGCTGGAAGTCGCAGTAAAGAGATTCGAATATTTATTTGGTAAAACATTTTAATTATGGGAGGTACAAGATACGATATGGATGCTCGTTTCGACAGAGCAAGAAAAGCAGGTTACGGATCCAAATCCGCAGGTGAAATTTTCACTCAGAACGCCAAAAGAATGGCACATGAATCTATGAATCCCAAGGGAGTTTCTTTCAGAGAATCCAGAGATTCAGAAGTGCACCCCAATTCTGTTCCAATCATTTTAGGATTGGATGTGACAGGTAGTATGGGACATATTCCTCATGAACTCATTAAAGAAGGACTTCCAAAATTAATGGGCGGGATTATCCAGGGAGGTGTTCCTGATCCGGCGCTGTTGTTTTTAGGAATTGGAGATCATGAATATGATAATTATCCTTTACAGGTCGGGCAGTTTGAATCCGGAGACGAAGAACTTGATATGTGGCTTACCCGTACCTATATTGAATCCGGCGGTGGCGGAAATGCCGGAGAAAGTTATCTTCTGGCTTGGTATTTTGCCGCTTTTCATACCAGAACGGATGCATTTGAAAAGAGAAATCAAAAAGGAATTTTGTTTACAGTGGGTGACGAACCCTGCTTAAAAAAACTTCCGGCATCAGCTGTCAGAGAAATTATGGGGGCCGGTCAGCAGACCTATACGCACCACGAATTACTGGAAGAAGTCAGAAAGCGGTACGAAGTCTATCACATCAGTGTTCTGCATTCCGATCAGGCCATGAGAGCAGATAGAGGTTGGAAAGAATTATTAGGTCAAAATTGTCTTTCAATAGCCGATCATAGAGAAATTCCAAATGTAATTAAAGGAATTATCTGCGAGACATTTAAAAATAAGATTTTCGGAGCAACAGATAAAAATGGATTTGACAATATTCAAATGTTTTAAGTCATGAAAAAAGCACAAATAGTAATAGGACTGGGTTTTGGTGATGAAGGAAAGGGAATCACTACAGATTTCCTCGCACAGCAAAACCCGGAGTCTGTTGTCATCAGGTTTTCAGGAGGGCAGCAGGCAGCTCATACGGTGATGATTGAGGATAAAAAGCATATTCATTCCAGCTTTGCAAGTGGAGCACTTCGCGGGCTGCCGTCTTATTTTACAGAACACTGTACCTTTAATCCGGTATTCTTACTGAATGAAAGAAAGGAATTAATAGAAAAAAACGGGAATACTGAACTGCATATTCATCCACTGGCCAAAGTAACCACTCCGTTTGATGTCTGGCAAAACAGAACCAATGTAAAAAACCTGGAGCACGGAACCTGCGGAAAAGGAATCGGAGCAACGATGAAAAGACACGAAAGCCCGTACAAACTATTTGCAGCCGATTTAATAGCTCCAAGATCAATGTTGATCGAAAAATTAAAAGGAATAGCTTATTACTATGGTTTTATGAATGATAATCAGCTGAAAGAAGCACTTCAGGATTTTCTGAATGCGGTAGATCAGATCGACTGGAAAATAGATGGTTATAACTATCTGAACTCATTTGAAAACTTAATTTTTGAGGGAAGCCAGGGAATTCTTCTGGATATGGATCACGGGGTATTTCCCAATGTAACCTATGCCCATACCACTTCAAAAAACGCTTATGAAATCTGCAGGCTGTTGAAAATTGAGGATATTGAGATGTATTACGTGACCAGGATCTACTCCACACGTCACGGAAGCGGATGGATGAGCAATGAAAAAGAATTGTTGCTGAAAAATAATGAGGAGGAAACATGTGTCTTCAATGATTATCAGAAAGAGCTCCGATTTGGAGATTTAGATTATGATTTGTTGAATTATGCCCTTCTTTTAGATGGAGCTTATGTTGCAACAACCAAAAAAAATCTGATCGTGACGTGTCTTGATCAGGCTGATGAACTATTTAAAATAGAAAAATTAGAAACAAAATTTGATACAGTCTACGGATCTTATTCTCCGTATTCAAAAGACTTCAAACAAATTTTTTAAACCAAATAATGGTTTTATATTTAATGGCAGAAAGGAGCCGAATACCCATAGAATAATGAAAGAATTTGAAATAAGAGCAGATTACAGCAGCAATACAATTGTGATATATCAGTCATACAATGAGCAGATTGCAAAATCTGCCATGATGAATCAGAAGTTTTCTGCTCCTTTTTCATTCAACAGGATGACATGGATCAAGCCTTCTTTTCTCTGGATGATGGAAAGGAGTAGTTACGGACAAAAATCCGGACAGGAATGTACGCTGGCCATCCATATTAAAAGAAAAGCATGGGAAAAAGCGCTAAGCAAAGCCATTTTAACTTCTCCTGAAAAAAGGGTATATCCCAATCCGGGAAACTGGGAAAAAGACTTTGAAAAGGCTGAGGTTTATGTACAATGGGATCCGGAAAGGAATATCAAAGGTAATAAACTGGAGTATCGTTCCATTCAGGTAGGCATCAGCCGGTATCTGATTGAGGAATTTAATAATGATTGGATCGTTAAAATAGAAGATTATACACCTTTGGTAAAAAAAATCTTAAGTTTCACGAAATCCGGAGAATATGATAAGGCCAAAAAACTTTTACCCAATGAAAAAGTATATCCATTGCCGGCTGAGCTTGCTCATACAATAGGGGCAAGTATTTAAAAATAAAAACTATGAAACAATACTTTTTGACTTAAAGCTACAGAACTAATGAAAGAGATACAATATTTAAAAGGAGATGCCACCAATCCTCAAACGGAAAGAAATAAGATCATCACTCATATATGTAATGATATTGGAGGTTGGGGAAGGGGTTTTGTGATTGCGATTTCTAAAAGATGGGAACAGCCTGAAATAGAGTATAGAAAATGGTTTAAAAGTGGAGAAAATTTTAATCTTGGTGAAATCCAGCTCGTTGAGGTTGAAACTGATATTTGGATTTGTAATATGATCGGGCAGCATAAAATTAGGACCAGTTCAAACGGAATTCCCCCAATACGATATGATGCTGTAGAAGAATGTTTGGAAAAACTAACCCATAAGGCCTTAAAACTTAATGCAGAAGTGCATATGCCCAGAATCGGATGTGGTTTGGCAGGAGGAAAATGGGACGAGATAGAACCCATTATTGAAAAAACATTAGTCAGAAATAATATCTCGGTATATGTTTATGACTTTGAATAACAGAAGAAATAAATGGATTAAAAGTTTTACCAAGAAAGAAGAAACATAAAACCGGTTGAAGAAATAGTAATGAAACTTAAATTAAAAAAATATAAAGAACAACTACAGAATTGGCCTCAAAAGGGCTATCACATCATGGCTCAATATGATGAAGATAAAATCATTGTCTATCAGTCTTACCGAAAGGAAATTGGAGATTTTGCATTTGAAAATCAATATTTTGGAGGGAAATTTAGTCTGGAAAGAATGACATGGATAAAACCTAATTTCCTTTGGATGATGTATCGAAACGGATGGGGAACCAAAGAAGGCCAAGAATATGTTTTGGCGATTCATCTGAAAATGTCTGCTTTTAAAAGGTATTTAGAAAATGCAGTCTATTCTTCCTTTAATGATAAGCTAGGAATTTCCCGTGAAGAATGGCAGAATCAGGTGAAACAATCTTCTGTACGATTACAATGGGACCCGGATCATGATCCTTTTGGAAACAAGCTGGAGAGAAGAGCGATACAAATAGGTTTGAGAATGAATTTACCCGTTCTTTTGCTCAGGAAGATATTTTGTTAATTGAAAATATTTCAGATTTTGTAAAAGAGCAGTATCAGTTTGTTTTAAAGGATGATTTGGAAAATCTGATTATTCCTGAAGAAAAACCTCTGTTATTCAATCAGGAAAGATTAAATGAAAAGCTAAGATTAGATCAAAACGAATTGCTATGAACATTGAAGTTATAAAAGCAGACATCACAAAAATCCCGGCAGACATTATTGTCAACGCAGCCAATTCCTCATTGCTTGGAGGGGGTGGAGTGGACGGAGCAATTCATCGCGCAGGGGGAAAGCAGATATTGGAAGAGTGTATCCGGATCAGGAACCGCCAGGGAAAATGCAATACGGGAGAAGCTGTGGTAACTTCAGCAGGAAATCTTCCGGCGAAGTATGTCATTCATACAGTAGGGCCCATCTGGAATGGAGATGTTGAAAAAATGTCAAAGCTTTTATCAAATTGCTATAAAAACTCTTTAGAACTGGCAGAAAGTCTCGGTGTTAAAACCATTGTTTTTCCAAATATCAGTACCGGAGTCTATAAATTTCCAAAAGAACTGGCTGGAAAAATTGCCCTAGAAACAGTACATAAATTTCAGTCGGAGAATATTGAGAAAGTTATTTTTGTATGCTTTGATGACGAAAATGAAATGATTTACAAAAAATTATTAGACTAAAACACATGAAAAAACTAACCATATTAAGCGGTGCAGGAATTAGTGCCGAAAGCGGAATAAAAACTTTCAGGGACGGAGATGGTCTCTGGGAAAATCATAATATAACCGATGTGGCAAGTCCGGAAGGATGGCGAAAAGACAGGGAACTGGTGCTGGAATTTTACAATCAGAGAAGAAGACAGCTTCATGAAGTACAGCCCAACGAAGCCCATCAATTGTTGGCAGAACTTGAAAAATATTTTGAGGTTCAGATCATTACCCAAAATATAGATGATCTGCACGAAAGAGCCGGATCAACCAATATTCTTCACATTCACGGAGAATTGTTCAAATCCTGTTCTTGTAACAATAAAAACCTGATCTATGAACAGAAAGGGGATATCCGGATCGGCGATAAAGCAGAAGATGGAGCCCAATTAAGACCATTTATCGTTTGGTTTGGAGAAGATGTTCCTTTGTACAAGACCGCACAGGAAAAGGTAAAAGAAACGGACATTTTGGTCGTTATCGGAACCTCTCTGCAGGTATATCCGGCAGCAGGATTGATTCATGAAATCAAGGACGACTGTCTGCTCGTGGTCATCAATCCCAACGAAACAGGATTCGGATACGGACAAAGAGCCATAGTGATGAAAGAATCTGCAACAAGAGGTATGCAGCTGCTGTTTGATAAACTGGTAAATTTAGCCTGATGAAAAATAGGGTAAAAGCCGGAATTTTTGGAGTCTGCATCGGGGATGCACTTGGGGTTCCGGTAGAATTTAAAAAAAGAGAAGATTTAAAAAGATTTCCGGTTACAGGTTATCTGGAATATATGTCTTGGAACCAACCAAAAGGAACGTGGAGCGATGACAGTTCACTAACGCTTTGTCTTGCAGAAGAGCTCACAAAAGGGTATAATTTAGAAAAGATCGGGCAAAGCTTTGTCAAATGGAACAAATATGGGCATTGGACTGCTCACGGAAGACTTTTTGATATTGGTGGAACTACAAGGCATTCCATTGCAAGATTGATCAAAGGCGAAAGTGCAAAGTTTTCCGGAAATATTTTTGAGGAAGATAACGGGAATGGTTCTTTGATGAGAATTCTTCCCTTGGCTTTTTATCTTAAAGATGAAGAAAATATCGAGAAACTGTATCAAACGGTAAAAGAGGTTTCTGCAATTACCCACGGGCATTTCCGTTCTGTTTTTGCATGTTTCATTTATGTTATTTTCGCCATAGAATTGATCAAAGGAAAAAAGAGAAAAGAAGCTTATATTCGTATGCAGAAGGCAGCCTTGGAATATTCAGAAATTCAATGTTTTAACCCTAAAGAGATAGAGCTTTATTATAGGGTTTTAAAAAACGATATTTCGGCTTATCCGGAAGAAGAAATAAAAAGCGGAGGTTATGTCCTCCACAGCCTAGAAGCTTCCCTGTGGTGTTTTTTAAACTCTGAAACCTATGCTGAAGCTGTATTGAAAGCCGTGAACCTGGGTGAAGACACGGATACAACCGGAGCGATCACAGGAGGAATAGCAGGAATTTATTACGGTTTTGAAAATATTCCGGAAGAATGGATTGCTGAACTGGTAAGAAAAAATGATATTGAAGTTTTATGTGAAAAGCTTCAGAAAAAATTAATACTATAAAAACACGATACTATGAATGAAGCAGAAAACAAAAGAATAAGCAAATTTCTAAGCCTTATTCTCAGACACCAGCCGGAAACCATACAGCTGAAACTGGATGAAAACGGTTGGGCAGATGTTGATGAACTGATTGCAAAATCGGCAAAAGGCAGAATGCATTTTACTTTCGAAGATCTGGAAGAAGTGGTAGAAACCAATAATAAAAAACGCTTCGCTTTTAATGAAGATAAAACCATGATCAGAGCCAGCCAGGGACATTCCATTGATATAGATCTGGCCCTGAACGCAGTACAGCCACCCGGCTTCCTGTATCACGGAACAGCAGAAATCAACATTTCTTCCATTCTGGAAAAAGGAATTGATAAAAGAAGCCGCCAGCATGTTCATTTAAGTGCAGATAAGGAAACAGCGGCAAAAGTAGGAATGCGCCATGGAAAACCAGTTATTCTGACCATCAGAACCAAAGAAATGCATGATGAGGGGATACCTTTCTATCTTTCGGCAAACAGAGTGTGGCTGACGGATTTTGTAGATCCCAAATATATTTCAAAATAAAGATGATGAGCAGAACATTAGTCATTGGTGACATCCACGGAGGTTTTAAAGCACTGAAACAGGTTTTTGAAAGAGCAGGAGTTACAGCGGAAGATCAACTTATTTTTCTCGGCGACTATGTAGACGGCTGGGGTGAATCTTCACAGATTATCCAGTTTCTGATGGAGCTTTCCGAAAAGCAGGAATGCATCTTCATCAAGGGCAATCATGATGTCTGGTGTGAGGACTGGATGTCCCTTGGAGAAGCCCCGGATGTTTGGCTCTTCAACGGGGGAAAAAGTACCGTCGAAAGTTATAATGACTACTCATTGGAAGATCTGGCTTTACATCTTGAATTCTTTCAAAGAATGAAAAATTACCATGTAGATGATAAAAACCGGCTGTTTATTCATGCAGGTTATTCCTCCATGCATGGCCCTGAAAAGGAAGTCTATTCCAGTAATTACCGCTGGGACAGAACTTTGTGGGAAACTGCAGTCGCAATGGACAGGAAATTGGCCAAAAATTCAGAGCTTTATCCCAAAAGACTGCTTTTGTACAGTGAAATATTTATAGGACACACGCCAACGTTAGATATAGGAGTTAGCCACCCTGTCAACAAGACCAACGTCTGGAATATGGATACCGGAGCCGCTTTCACCGGATCCCTGTCAATAATGGATATTGACACCAAAGAATTCTGGCAGAGCGATCCCCTTCCGTCTTTATACCCTGACGAAAAGGGAAGGAATAATGATATCACAGGCAATAAAAGCCTTTGAACGATTTTTATCCAGGGATCAAATTACAAACGGAAATTTCTGATTTTCTTGCGCCTTAAAAAATCATTAGGAGCAAAAAACCTTATGTCCTTGCCTCAATCCAACCTCACAGAATGGCCTCAATAAATCCACAATTTCCCTTTCTCACCCAAATCATATTAAGTAATTTTGAAGTTTAAAAACTGCTTCAATGAAACTGAAATACCTCCTGATTTTTCTAAGCACATCATTATTTTTAGCCCAAAACTCATTTCAAACCCCTTTTGAAAAAGGAAATAAAAACCAAACGGTTACTTATGACGAAATGAACAGCTACTATCAGAACCTGGCTAAAAGCTTTAGCACCATCCAATATCTTAAAAAAGGAGAAGATGATAACGGAAAGGCTATTTATGTGGTCATTTACAATCCTTTTTCCGAAAAAGACATGGAAAAACTGAGAAAAGATAAAGCCATTCTTTTCGTAAACAACGGAATTCACCCCGGTGAGCCTGATGGAATTGATGCTACCATGATGCTTATGCGTGATCTCGCGACCGGTAAAATAAAAACACCGCAGAACTTTATTATTGCCGCTATTTCTGCCTATAACGTCAGTGGAATGCTGAACAGAGGTTCTCATTCCAGAGCCAATCAGAACGGCCCGGAGCAGTATGGTTTCAGAGGAAATGCCAGAAATTACGACCTGAACAGGGATTTCATTAAAGCAGATTCAAAAAATGCCCGAAGCTTTCAGGAAATTTATCAATGGCTGCAGCCTGATGTTTTTATTGATAACCATGTCAGTAACGGGGCTGATTATCAGTATACTTTCACGTATATTTCAACCTTTAAGGAACGCCTTGGAAATACATTGGGCAATTATTTTTATAATGATTATCAGGCCAAAAACCTTGAAGATTTGAAAAAGCTGGGCTACGAAAGCACTCCTTATGTCAATATTCACGGAGATATTCCGGATGAAGGATTTGCGGCTTTCGAAGACTCTCCGAGATATTCTACAGGCTACACATCGCTGTTTAATTCCCTGGGAACCGTTCCTGAAACACATATGCTGAAACAATATGATAAAAGGGTGGATGCGACGTACAAATACATGCTGGTGAATCTTCAGAATTTAGACAAAGATTACAAAAAAATAAAACAGCTTCGAATTGAAAATGTAAAGCAGTACAAAGCAGGAATGCAGTACGGAATACGCTGGAAGATAGATTCTACCCAATTTTCTACAATGGATTTTAAAGGATATGACGGGAAATACAAGGCGAGTGATATTTCCGGAAAGCCAAGGCTGTATTACGACAGAAACAAGCCTTTTACAAAGAAAATAAAGCTTTTTACCACGGCAGTTCCTGTCGGGTTTGTCAAAATCCCGAAATATTATGTAGTTCCGCAATCCCAATACCGCGTGATTGAAGAACTGAAAAGAAATAAGATCCAAATGACAGCACTCAGGAAAGACAGCACGGCAACAGTTGAGGCTTATAAGATCAAAGACTTTAAAACCGTAAAAAACCCTTACGAAGGACATTATCTTCATTATGATACCACCGTGGAAACAGCAAAAAGAACCCTGAGTTTTTCGGCAGGAGACTATGTAATTCCGACAAATCAGCCTGGCGTAAAATATATCGTTGAAACGCTTGAACCTGAGGCTTTAGACTCATTTTTTAACTGGAATTTCTTTGATGGAATCCTGGCGCAGAAAGAATATTATTCCGCCTATATCTTTGAAGATACCGCTTCTGAATTATTGAAATCAGATAAAAAGCTGAAAGATGCTTTTGAGGCTAAAAAATCATCAGATCAAAAGTTTACGGACGACGGAGCTGCCCAACTCGACTGGATCTACAGAAATTCTCCCTACTTCGAAGAAAAGACATTCAGACAATACCCGGTTTACAGAATTTTATAAATATTTTTTTTGATTTAAAATGTTGATAACCAGAATCTAATTTACAGGTTTTACACGCACGCAATTAGGGTGTTTTTCCTCATAGATTTGATCATACTCTGGCGAAATTTGCTTTATAAAACCAATAAAAACTATAGTTATGGCAACTAAAAAGCATTTTTTCGTTTCACTGGAAGGAGTAGATCTTTCGGATGAACAATTGAAAAACATTGACAGAGGAATTCAGAATGTAGTTCTTTCTGAACTTTCAAAGATTGATAATACACAGGCTTTCGGAGCCCACAGAGATTTCAAAGGACTCTTAAGACCCATGAAAATAAAAGACTGGTTTCCCTGGGGCATCATTATTTTCAAACCGGGAATTGATATTCAGAGCCAGGTGAAAACCATTCAGTCCCAGATAAAAAGCTATGGAGGCTAATTCCGATACTTCAAAAAAGATGTGTCCCAGTTACATAGGAAAAGTTGGGGCACAGCTTTTCGGAGTGGTCAGCAAAGACGGGAAAGTACAGTTTATCACACCACTCGCCGTCACAGAAGATTTTCTGAAGCAGAATCAAGGTAAAAACAGTCTTGAACAAAGATTCCGTTTTACCGGGAAATGTGTTGAAAAAGGCTGCGCACAATGGGATAAGGAAGAATCTAAATGTTCTCTTTCCCGGAAGGTTCAGAATTTGGATTTCCATAAAGAAAAAGAGCTTGTTTTTTGCCCGATCAGGTCGCAATGCAGATGGTTTTCCCAGGATGGAAAAGAAGCCTGCTTTTCCTGCAATGAGGTGACAAGAAATATGGAAGAGCTCCTTGTAAATGTGCAGCAATAAAAAAGACGCTTCAAACTGAAACGTCTTTTTGTTTTATCTTGGTAAGCCTCTTTTTAAAGCAATTTCTGCCCTTTTAACGGCCACTTTTTCTTTCCAGTCCATGTATTTCTTTTTGAAATTCGACTTCATAATATCGTCAAATTTACGCTGTACGGTAAGGTTCCATAAAGAATGGGCTTTTACCGCCCAGGATTTATCCCATGCTCTTAAAGAGATGGAGAAACTTCCGTCCAGATATTTCATCCAGTGCCACCATCCTGTTGGCATGAAAAGCGTATCACCATGCTCAAGGAAACACTCAATTCCCTCTACGCCGTCCAGGGCAGGATACTTCTCAAAATCAGGATTGTCTATATCATAATCTTCCAGCGCATAGGTTGCATAAGGAAGCCGGTAAAGCCTTTCCTTCCACTTGTATTCAAACAGCTTTACATGTTTTCTTCCATTGAAATGGGTGTGGAAAATATGTGCCATATCAATGTCAAAATGAAGAAACGTTACAGAACCTTTTCCTCCAAAAAACATAGATGGATATTTATCCAGAAAACCTCCCATCAGTGCTTTAGGAGAAATATAGTCTTCCAGTAATTTTTTAGCGTGTTTTATAGGGTCAAAAAAGAAGATTCTCAGATCCGTAGGCTCTTTTTGGATAAGATCTATATAATCTGCGAATTTCATTTTTGTGGTAGGCGTATTGATGGGCGCTGCAGGATCAGCTTTCTTGGAATCATAAAGAGGAACTTCCACATCACCTACTGCTTCTTTTACATAATCCATAGTCCACTTCTGGTAAGCAGGCCAGTTTCTTGCCATATTTTTAATGACAACGGGCCTTCTGGGCTTTAGATATTTTTCCGTAAACTCTTCCTGAGTAATATCATCTACAACATCTATAGGCTTTAAAATAATTCCCATTCTATAAATTTTATGTTACAAAATTATTAAATAAATATATATGAATCAGTGTTTAGCTATTTTTTAATCTATGATTCAAATCATTTTTAACTATTTAGACTAAATAAAAAATTAAAAAAGCCATTTCTTTCTTAAAAACTCTTAGCTATTGCTCAATTTTAGCTATTATTTATTCAAAAATACCATAAACGGGCAAATGAGAGATTAAAATCATGTTCAAATTTTGCAACCATATTTTAAAGAATTGACAAGCCAAACAAATTTTTGAAACGAAATTTACATATTCCTGTCTCAATAGTTTTGTTTAAAACACAGGATTTATAAAAATATCACTAAGTTTATAGTGTTAAGCATTTAACCTTTATCATTAAAATACATCTTTATAAAAGTGTAACAAAAAACACAAGCTACGAACTAATTAAGCAAATAATAAATTATGAGAAGAAAGATTTCTTTATTTCTGATGCTTTTTTTCACGGTGCTCTCGTTTGCACAGAAAACGGTGTCAGGGAAAATTACTGATGAAGACGGATCTGCTATTCCCAGTGCCAGTGTTACCATAGAAGAACCGGGCAAAGATGCTATTTTGGCATACGGAATCACCAATTCCAAGGGAGAATATAAAGTGACTTTTACCTCTGCGGAGCCTAATGTTGATCTGAAAGTAAAAGCATTCAACCAAAAACCACTGACTAAACAGATCAGTAACAGCGACCAGACTCTGACTTTCAAAATGCAGTCTGAAGCTACAGAAATAAAAGAAGTCCAGCTGAAAACAAAGATGATCACCGCAAGAGGCGATACCATTGCGTATGATCTTAAAGCTTTTGACAGTAAAAACGACAGAACGCTTGCCGATGTAATGAGAAAAATTCCCGGTATTGAAGTGAATAAAGACGGAACAATTCTTTATCAGGGAAATGCCATCAATAAGTTTTATGTTAACGGAAAAGACCTGATGGAAGGCGGATATGGAACAATCAACAACTCGCTTCCCAAAGATGCAGTACAGAAAGTGGAAGTCCTTGAAAACCACCAGCCGGTAAAAATTCTTCAGGATAAAGTGCCTTCTGAACAGGCGGCAATCAATATTAAGCTGAAAAATTCGGTTACCATGACCGGAAGAGGAGAAGTGGGAACCGGTTTTGGAGATCCGTGGCTATGGAATGTTAAATTAACACCCATGTTTTTTGGACAGAAAAGCCAGTGGGTGGTGAATTACAAAACCAACAATATGGGTGAGCAGGTGGAAAATGAAGGAAATATCTTAGCTTTCGGAAACAGATTTGAAGGAAGAAGAACCAATACTACTCAAAATGACTGGCTGAATGTAGAAAATGCAAGTACACCCAATCTTCCGGTAAAAAGATATTTGATGAACAATGTGCATTATCTTTCGGCAAATTATCTTACCAATATCGACAAGAAGAAAGAATGGGAGCTTAAAGCCAATGCCAACTATACCAATAATGCAGTTGAAAGAGAATCTTACAGCCAGACAGATTATTTTGGAGGAAGCTCCAATATGGTAAACATTCTGAATAATTTTTATACAGATAAGGCAAAAGGGGAATTAATATTTACAAAAAATGCTAAAAAAGGATTCTTTAAAAACACCACAAGCTTTTCTCAGTTTTGGAACGCCGACAGAGGAATGGTTGACAGAACGGATGCCGCAAACGGAGTGAAAAGACATGCCGATGAAGCGATAGAATCTCCAACAACATCTTTCCAGAACTCCCTGAGCACCATTATACCATGGAAAGAAAAAATGGTGAATCTTTTATCTTTTATAAGTTATCAGACAGACAAACAGACATTGAAAGTTTTCCCGGCCTCTTATCTGGACATTCCGGGATTCACTCCTGAACCTAAGAACTTTGCGAAACAAAACCTGAGACTTAAAACGATTGAAGCCAATCATTCTGCCAATATTGGATTCTCTACAAAAGGATGGACATTCACTCCGGAAATCGGATTTAATTTTAAGACAACAGATTTAGTTTCAGATTTATCAAATATTATTACAACAGGAGCGCTTCCGGAAGCCTATAGTAATGATCTTACCTATACTACAGCAACACCTTACGGAAGCCTGGGCGTAAATTATAAAAATGATTCATGGATGGTGTATGCCAATTTTCCTGTAAATTCTAATAACATTAAAGCGGAAGATCCATTAAGAAATGTTGCTAAAGATGTGAATAAAGTAACTTTTGAACCAAGCGTGTTTGCACAGTATACTTTTGCTTCTTTTTGGAAAGCTTCGGTAAATGCTAATATCAATAACAATTTTGGAGAAATAAATACAGCTTATTCAGGGTTCTTGATGACCTCACCAAGCGGAATCAGTGCAATGGATATCAATAATCCTATACCTCAGAATAATAATAAATCTGCAGGAACAAGACTGGAATACCGAAACCCTTTGAATAATTTATTCTTTAATATCAATTACAGATTTTCAGATGCCAAAAGAAACCTGATTTCAAACCCGTTGATTAATGGAGCAGGTT
Source organism: Chryseobacterium sp. NFX27 (assembly GCF_049887855.1). Classification (NCBI taxonomy): domain Bacteria; kingdom Pseudomonadati; phylum Bacteroidota; class Flavobacteriia; order Flavobacteriales; family Weeksellaceae; genus Chryseobacterium; species Chryseobacterium sp. NFX27. The sequence continues at coordinate 142,576 of NZ_JAGEKK010000008.1, forward strand.
ATACCGTAATGCAATATATAGAACAGGATAATCATGTATTAAATAATGGCTATAGTGTGGAAGTGGGAAAATACTTTCCAAAATTTAAAACAAATGCTTCTCTTAGCTACAGCAACAATACTGCAAAATCTGATGCCTTCCTGAATAATAATTCATTTACAAACAACAACAACAGCCAGTCTTACGGAATTAAATTCAACAATACTTATTTCAGCTGGATGAGCTTAGATTACAATGCAAGTATTTCCAGAACAAAACAAACCAGCACAGGAAATATAAACTCCAGTGCTACCAGAACCGGATTTACCCATAATCTTGGGGCGTTTTTCTATCCGGTAGAAAATCATACTTTTGGATTCAACTGGGATCAGGTCAATACAAATGCGGCAGATCAAAAATACCACAACGGATTCTATGACGTTTCATATCAGTTTACCTGGTCAAAAAAGAAAATTGATTTTGAACTTAAATGGATGAATATAGCCAACAAAAAAGTATTCGAAACCTATGATATCAATACTACCAATATTACTTTTACAAGATATCAGCTTCGTCCAAGCCAGGTTATGTTTACCGTAAAATTTAATTTCAAGTAACAATAAAAAATAAAACACAAAACCCAATCTCAAAGAGGTTGGGTTTTTATTTGAGACATATATTCGTCCGGATTTTACTAAAAGCTCTGATGATCTGCAGATGGACCATAGCTTCCGGGAAGAGGGATGTCATTAAGTCTGTAATACACTCCCAGCTGCGCTCTGTGATGCGTAATTTGATTTAAAGAATGGCGGATAGAGCCGTATTTGGTCCACTTTGCCACTTCATGACCATTGTTTTTCAGGGCCCAGGTTTCATTCAGGTCTTCTTCCCTGGCATTGTCAAGTGATTGCTGTGCAGATTTAAAGTTCTCATCAAGGGTCTGCAGAAGGTCTTCCTTTGTAGAAAGGTGCTTAGGCTGAAAATCTCCCTTCGCAAAATCCAGATCCGAAGTTTTCAGCATCACATCCGGCCATCCGAAAATTTCGGAAATATGAGTGGCAAGAGGCATCATTTTCATACTTTTCTCATGAGGAGCATAGTCGTTTTTTTCTTCAGGGTAAACTTCGAAAAATTTCCGGGTTGTCTGGTACTCGGTTTCAAGTTCATCTTTAAATTGTGATAAAGTATCCATAATATTTGTTTTTAAGTATTTAAAGATAAGGGTTTTAAGAAATAAAATGTGGTAAGAAAATCATAATTTTATTCCATAGCTGAGAGATAGTTCATTGGTCCTGGAAATTCTGGCCATATTACAATGAACAGTATGTAGGGTATGTCGCTAGTCATCAACGATCTACGCCGGTTTAAATAAAATTTTGAAAAAAAACTGTAACATATGACAACAATTGATAACTAATTAATAAACGTTATTACAATGAAAAATCTATTTTCTGTATTCTTTATCGCTCTTTTTGCCTTGGCATCGGCGCAGGATTCAAAAGAATCAAAAGAGACAGCAAACCGCTTCTTCTATGAACTGACTTTTAAGCCGAAGAAGGATTCTGCTAAGATGGATAAAGTAATTACAATCCTGGATATTACAGACAAAAACAGGTCCATTTATCAGGATTATACAGTGATCGCTCAGGATTCTATTATGAAAGTTGAAATTGAAGCCATGCAGAAAGCAGGCATCATGAAAGATTTGTCAAAAACCATTAAAACTCCTAAAATTTCAGCCAGAATATACAAATCATATCCAGGCATGAAAGTGCAGTATGTAGATAAAATAGCGAGCGGATTTACACCAGCTAATATTGGATATAGTGAAGACTTAAAATTCAACTGGAATATCCTTAATGATAAACAAAAAATAGGAGAGTACAACACTCAAAAAGCGACCACTGAATTCGGAGGAAGAAAATGGACCGCCTGGTTCAGTACAGACCTGCCGTTTCAGGATGGGCCTTATAAATTCTTTGGACTTCCTGGTTTAATTGTTAAAATTGAAGATGATCAGAAAAATTACTCTTGGGTTTTACAGGGAAACAAGAAAGTGAAAGACTATACGGAATATTCTTATATTGAAAATCTGATGCAGGCAAAAGGTGGAAAAGTTAATGAGCTGTCAAGGGAAAAGTTTGAAAAAACATTCAGCGATTTCAAAAAAGATCCTTTTGCATCCATAAGACCTATGATGACTCAGGAAATGCTGTCCAAAACAGTTCCGGGAATGGATGGTACAGTTGGCGATATGGTGAAAAAGCAGGAGAAGCAGTACAAAGACTTTTACAGCGCCAATGATAATCCAATAGAAATATCATCAGCACAGGACGACAAAAAGAAAAAATAAGCATTCATATCAACTAAATTATATTCTGAATCAACCCAGATACAACAATGTATTTGGGTTGATTTTTTATCTACCATGAATATTTTGCAGATTTACAGTAATTTATATTAAAGATATTCTCAATTATAGGCGGAAATTTAAAATTTTGCCTACTTTTTTAAAAAATAAATCACAATACTTTGAAATTTGCACCTTCTTTTATATGTTTGCCAGACCATAAATTAAAGATTTTAGATTAAAGTGTATGTGCAGCTTTAGAGGCTGCAGGATATCAATTAAATCAGAAATAAGAATTAGTAAAACATTCATATCAGCTAAATTATATTTTGAATCAACCCGGATACAGCAATGTATTTGGGTTGATTTCTTTCATACCTTTTCGTTATTTAGATTAAATTTAAATAGCGTATATTTGCCCTTACAAAAATTCAGGCTTTGAAACAGATTGACTTACATAAATTAAGTGGTTTCCCTAAAAACAAAATGGGGAAGATTTTAGGGTATGATAACGATTACCTAAAAATGCCAAACAAGATCATAGAAATGGGACTTTTGCCGGAAACTATTTTCAGAATATTGTACCAGGCACCCTTCAATGGTCCCATGTATGTAGAATTTGGAGAAGAAAAAAGCCGTATTGCTCTTCGTGAAGAAGAGGGAGAATATATCATTGTTGAAGAATTGAATTAATGCAGGAAAATAAGAAAAAACAGGTCCTTTTAGTCGGGAACCCTAATGTTGGAAAGTCTACGGTTTTCAATGCGCTGTGCAACAAAAAACAGAAGACCGGAAACTATGCAGGAGTTACCGTTGCAAGCCATTCCGGAAATTATACCTATAAAAATGAGGAGGTTGAGGTAATCGACCTGCCGGGCTCATACAGCGTTTATCCAAGTTCGGAAGACGAGGCTATTTTTTCCAAATTTCTTATAGATGAGCAGAAAAACTATGAAGGCGTAATCTATATTCTTGAAGCATTAAGTTTAAAAAGAGGATTGCTTCTTTTCCAGCAGATACAGGATCTTGGTATTCCTATGATTTTGGTGGTCAATCAGATCGATCAGGCAGCAAGAAGAGGAATTAGCATTGATATCCAGAAATTCTCTGATGCCCTGGGAATCAAAATTATTCAGACCAATGCTAAAGAACAGATTGGAATAGAAGAAATCAAAGAAGCTGTCCTGAAAGAAGGATTTAAAAAAGCAGATAAGATCTCCTTTGAAACGCCAAACGAACATAAAGATTTTATTCAAAAGATAGCAGCCCACAAAGGTCTCGACAACGAATATAAAGCCTGGATGAGCCTTTCATTAGGCTCCGATCTCGGAAGAATAGAATCCATAAAAGACCTTCTTAACCAGCCCGATTCTAAAAGTCTCGTTCCCAAACGGCTTCAGGTTCAGGAAACGGTAAGAAGATACCAGAGTGTAGATAAAATACTGGCGGATGTAATCTCTAAAAAAGCCCAGTTCAAAGAGCTTTTAACTGAAAAATTAGATAAAGTCCTGGTTCACAAATTCTGGGGCTATGTTGTTTTTCTCCTGATCCTGCTGATTATTTTCCAAAGTGTTTTCTTCCTGGCAGAATATCCGATGAACTGGATCGATGATTCATTCTCATGGCTGGCTGCTTTTACGGGAGAACACCTGCCGGAAGGGCCTATCAATTCACTGATTTCAAGTGGAATTATTCCCGGAATCGGAGGAATTGTAGTTTTTGCCCCACAGATTGGTATTTTATTGTACTTTCTGTATTTACTGGAAGATTCAGGATATATGGCGAGAGTGGTATTCCTCATGGACAGGCTGCTGCGTCCTTTCGGACTGAATGGCAAAAGTATTGTACCCCTGGTATCAGGAACTGCCTGTGCTATTCCTGCAGTGATCTCTACAAGAAATATTGAAAATGTAAAAGAAAGACTCTTAACCATATTGGTTACTCCTTTTATGACCTGTTCCGCAAGACTGCCGGTATACAGCATCATTATCGGACTGATCATTTCTGACGGATCATTCCTTGGAATTAAATATAAAGCGCTGGTGCTGATGGGAATGTACCTTTTAGGCTTCCTGGTAGCGCTGTTTTCAGCGGCAGTTTTGAAAAGATTTATAAAAAATAAAGAAAAGACCTATCTTGTGATGGATCTGCCTACCTATAAAAAACCACTTTTCGGATACGATCTCAAAATGGTGCTGGGTAAGGTTTGGGACTTCGTTACAGGAGCAGGAAAGATTATTTTTATTGTAAGCATCATTGTCTGGTTTTTAAGCTACTTCGGACCCAAACAGAATCCCAATCAGTTGGTGGCAACGAATGTAGAACTTGATCATTCTTATCTTGCCAAAATGGGTAAGGGAATTGAACCCCTTATTGAGCCTCTTGGCTACGACTGGAAGATGGGCGTGGGAATACTGACAAGTTTTGTGGCCAGAGAAGTTTTCGTGGGAACCATGTCTACGCTCTACAGCCTGGATGATGATGCTCCGGAGGTGAAAGTAATAGATAAAATGAGACGAGATGTAAAACCTGACGGTGAAAAAGTGTTCAGCTTCGCAACAGGTATTTCCGTGCTTTTATTTTATGCATTTGCAATGCAGTGTGTTTCTACGCTTGCAGTAGTCTACAGAGAAACCAAAAGCTGGAAATGGACCGGCTTTCAGGTTGTGATGATGACCGGTTTGGCATATTTTGTGTCGTTGATAGCTTATCAGATTTTAAAATAATGGATACCTCATTAATTTTTCAGTATGTAATCATCATACTGATCGTTGCATTCGCCTGTTACTCTTTATTTAAAGTACTCAGAAAGAATTTTGCGCCGAAAAAATTCAGTTCCAAAAGAACCAACTGCGACAAAGACTGCGGTTGCTCCTGATCTGCTTTTAAGCTTATAATTGAAAAAATTGTAGTAATTTCATTCTCTGAAACTAAAACCCAATTCCATTTGAGCACGAAATCAGCAGCTGTCTTTTTATTCTCTCTTCTAACCGTTTGGGCAAACGCCCAGATCGACACCACTAAAATAAAGTCCTATGCAGATCAGATAATGGTCCGTGTAAATCTAGACACCAATATTGAAAAATATGTTTTTACTGAAGGTCCTGAGGATAACCCTTTAGAAACCATCTTTTCCATCAACAATAAAACAAGAGCTTCATTTTCTATTGATTATAGGATTATAAGTGCAACGGTTTCATTTACACCCGGTTTCCTTCCCGGCAATAATGATGATAACCTCAAAGGAAGCAGTTCTTATGCTGACCTGAGATTCAGGTTTTTTCCGAAAAAGTTTATCCAGACCGTTTATTACAAAAATGTAAAAGGGTTTTACATGGAAAATATGAGCGACTTTTTCCCGGACTGGAAAGAAGGAAGAGATCCATATTTTCAGTTTCCGGATCTGAGGGTTCAGAGCTTTGGAGGATCTACAGCCTATGTGCTGAAAGATCATTTTTCTCTGAAAAGTATTTACACACAGGGTGAATGGCAGAAAGAAAGCCGTGGAAGCTGGGTGCCCATTGTAGATTATGACCTTTCTATATTCAGAGATATTTTAAACGGACAGAAAAGCAAGGAAACCCAGTACAGTTTCGGAGGAAGCATGGGATACTTTTACAATTGGGTGCTGGGTGCTAAAAAAAGAGTGAATATTGCTCCCCATATATCGCTGGGGCTAGGCGGAATGTTTTCCAACAGCTGGGATATCCATGATGACGGGACAAAATTCAACAAGCAAAATACCCAGTATTTAACACTGAAGTTTGCGACAGGACTTCATATAGGATATAATACGGACAGATTCCTTTTCGGAGGGAAATTTAATGTCAATGCTTATGCCTATAATCAAAGCAATAACCAGAATGTGCAAAATAACAATCTATACGGACTGCTTTACATAGGCTATCGTTTTCCGCCACCGAAGGTTATCAAAAGGAATTATGATAAGGTTCAGAAAAAGATTCCCATCCTATAACTTATTGGGTCTTTTAAGTATCTTTGCTACTGAAACCAATTAAAAAAATATAAAAAGAATGTCGTTAATAAAATCTATTTCCGGGATCAGAGGAACGATCGGCGGAAAAGTAAATGATAACTTAACCCCTCTGGATGTCGTGAAATTTGCATCAGCATTTGGAACATGGCTTCAGAATACACAGAATAAGAAGGATTTAACTCTTGTCATAGGAAGAGATGCCAGAATTTCCGGGGAAATGGTTTCTTCGCTGGTAACAGCTACCCTGCAGGGATTGGGAATACATGTGGTAGATCTTGGACTTTCTACAACACCAACGGTGGAGATAATGGTTCCCGAACTTAATGCAGACGGAGGAATTATCCTGACTGCTTCCCACAATCCAAAACAATGGAACGCTCTTAAACTATTGAATGGTAAAGGAGAGTTCATCAGCGGAGATGATGGCGCAAAAGTACTGGCCCTTGCCGAAAGTGAAGATTTTAATTACGCAGAAGTTGATGATCTTGGAAAATATGAAACAAGAAATGATGCTTTTGATATTCATATTCAGCAGATTTTGGATCTTCCGATGGTAGACGTTGAAGCTATTAAAGCTAAAAAGTTCAAAATTGTTCTCGATGCGGTAAATTCTACAGGAGGAATTGCAATTCCAATGCTGTTAGACAAATTAGGCTGTGAGACGATAAAGCTATACTGCGAACCGAACGGACAGTTCCCGCACAACCCAGAACCACTGAAGGAACATTTGGGAGATATCTGTGAGCTTGTCAAAAAAGAAAATGCAGATCTAGGAATCGTTGTAGATCCGGATGTGGACAGATTAGCATTAATTGATGAAAAAGGAGAAATGTTCGGGGAAGAATATACCCTGGTGGCTGTGGCAGATTATTTACTGAAACATAAAAAAGGAGTTGCCATATCAAACCTTTCTTCAAGCCGCGCGTTGAGAGATGTGGCCAGAAGCCATGATTCAGAATACTTTGCCAGTGCTGTAGGAGAAGTAAACGTAGTGAACCTGATGAAAGAGAAAAACGCTGTAATTGGTGGGGAAGGAAACGGAGGAATCATCTACCCTGATCTTCATTACGGAAGAGACTCTTTAGTGGGTGCTGCCTTATTTTTAACTCATCTGGCCAAAGAAAACAAAACGGTTTCCCAGTTAAGAGCCGGATATCCGGAATACTTCATGGGCAAAAAGAAAATAGAGCTGACACCGGAGATCAATGTGGATGATATCTTAGCCAAGATGGAAAAAGAATATCAGAATGAAGAGGTTTCCACCGTGGACGGCGTTAAGATTGACTTTGAAAAGAACTGGGTTCACCTGAGAAAATCCAATACGGAACCCATCATCAGAATTTATACTGAGGCCCATTCACAGGAAGAAGCTGACAAGCTTGGAGACGATATCATCGCTAAAATTAAAAGCTTGATTTAAAATAAAAACAGGAACGGAACAGAAATGCTCCGTTCTTTTTTTGTTGAATCTTTTTTAATATCCCCGAAAAGAAGAACGCAAACAGGATAAATAAATCAGTTTTGAATTTGAAATTGGTGCCGGAAATGGATCATCATCACTATTTAACCACAATTTCCGTTTTTTATCCACAATCCTTTTATCTGTTTTCTTTTTTTACTATCTTTAATATAGAAATTTATGAAAAAATAATTCAAAAAAAAGTTGCAACTTTGCATAAACATTTGAATTTCAGTTTCAGAGGTTATTATTAATTAAAAAGTTTGCCGAGGTTTGTAAGCATATTCAGACATCGGGCCGACAAAGACAACACTATTGGAAGAGTATTTTGGAAATGAACTTGTAAAAAAGTTCGAGGAAATGATGGAAAATAATGATGAATTCTACTTCGATACCGAAGAGCTAGAAGACATTATTGTTTATTATTTGGAGCTGGGAGATTTTAACTACGCAGACAATGCTGTTAATTATGGACTTAAGCTTCATCCCAATTCATTGGATATCAAGATCAAAAGACTTGAGATTCTTTTGGAATGGGAAGATTATAATACCGCAAAAGAGCTCATTGACGAATTGAAAGGTTCATCCATGGAGAATACAGACTTTATGGTCTGCTATGCGAAGTATTATTCGAACCTGGGAAATCCCAGAAAAGCCATTGACATCTGCAAAAAAGCCTTAGAACTGCAGGAAGAAGAAAACTTCCTCCACAACTTTATTGCGGATGAATATGTAAACCTTGGAGATCCCTTTAACGCGCTTAAACACTACAGAAAAGCTCTGAAAGAAGATCCTATGGATGAGTATTCTCTCGAAAACTGTATGATCTGCTTCAGCGACCTGAATAAGAGCGAGGAGGCTATTGCCTTTCTTAATGAATATTTAGATGAATTTGCCTATTCCGAAACCGCATGGTTCGAATACGGACAGTTTTACTTCAACAGAAAGAATTATGAAGAAGCCATAAAAGGATATGATTACCTTTTGGCCATCAATTCAAGTTCTGTAGGAGTGTATGCCAATAAAGCAGCCTGCTATGAAGCCCTGGGACAGTTCCAGAAGGCAGTAGAAGTATATGAGGAAATGCTTGAGCTTGAATATACCAAGGCATTTACATTTTATAAGATAGGACTGTGTTATAAAGCGCAGAAACAATCCATAATGGCCTTAAATGCATTCCAGAAATCATTGAGAGAAGACCCACAGTTTTATCTTGCAATGATGGAACAGTCTTATCTCTATGAAGAAATGGGAGGGATGAAGGAAGCCCTGCATTTTGCAAAAGAAGCCACCCAGCTGAATGACAGCAATCTTGATTATCAGAAAAGACTGGCGTTTCTGTTCATTGATTCCGGAAAATTTGAAGAAAGCCTTGCCTGTCTGAAAAAGCTGGTAGATGCAGAGCCTTCAAGATTTTATAACTGGTATGCCTATTCAGAAGTTTTGATGCTTCTCGGAGAATATGAAGAAGCGGTGACTATTCTGGATAACGCCTTGAAGGTGCATGACAGGGCAGAGCTTTATTATCAGCTCAGTAACTGTTATTTCAACCTTAGAAATCCGGAAAAAGGAGCAGAATCTCTTCAGAAAGCTTTAAATATTGACGCATCGCTTGCCCAGGATATGCAGAAAAAATATCCTTTCATCAAAGATGAAGTAAAGAAGGTCAAAGCCAAAGTAAAGAAGAAGAAGAATTCCTAGAAGTTGGAAGAAGGAAATTTACTTGAAAGATCTGTCTTAATTCTCCTTAACAGCTTAAAGACTCTTAATGGTTTAGATTAACAATCATAAATAATTAATCCTGCAGCAATGCAGGATTTTTAGTTGATACAAGTTTAAAATAAGAATCTATTTTCTTAATAGTAAGGAAAATGCATTTCCCTATCCCTAGTATTACTTATCAATAAGTGAAACGGCTTTGTTTATCTTAAAAATCAACAGAATGCTTTATAAAACTTTGTTTATCATTGCGTTTAATCTTAACCCTAATCCAGGTTAAATAATCTCCTTTATATCTTTATTACAGTTTTAAAAGCACAAAAAACCTTACTTTTTTACAGCAACGGATTTAGCTCTTAAAAAAATAAGTCCACCAATAATCACCCCAGCCCCTATAAACTGTAAGAAGCTCAGTTTTTCACCATCTAAGAAGCCCCAGATAATAGCAACGATGGGCATCAGCAGGGTTACCGTGGACGCAAATAGCGGTGTAGATACCTTCAGCAGCCGGTAATTTAAAGTCATAGCCAACCCGGTTCCAAAGATGGATAATAAGCCTACAAACATCAGCCCCAGCATATTGTCCTCATTAAAACTGAATGTTGAAAAGAATCCCGTGAATGTTAAAGCAATAAGAGAAGGAAAAAATAAAACAAATGAGAAAACAAACGCTGATAAAATAGTGGAAGAAACATCCATAAGTTTAGACTTCACCGTGGTTGTGCTTACAGCATAGCACAGTGTGGCCAATAACAACAGTAATATCGGAATGAGTTTAAACTTTCCGCCTTCTCCGTCTCCTCCGAAAGCCAGTAAGCAGACTCCGGCAAAGCTGATCATTGTTCCCACGATCTGCCTTTTGGTTGTGTCAAACTTCCAGATCAGCGCGCCTACAATGATCACGAAGATAGGCATCATAGAGTTGATAATTCCGGCGATACTGCTGCTCACTTCCGTTTCCGCAATCGGAAACAGGAACATAGGAATGAAATTTCCTGTAAATGCAGCCAGAATAAGCCACTTCAGATGCTTTTTGGGAAACAGCTTATATTTTGAAATTGCGACCGGCATTAAAATAATTCCGGCGATCAGAACCCGGAGTGCTCCAACCTGATATGGACTGAAGTGCTCAAGAGACTTTTTGATCAAAATAAAAGACGAGCCCCAGATAACAGTTAATATAATAAGAAGGACCCATTTTTCTCTATCTGCGTTCATTGTTTTTGTGTAAGATGTTTAAAAATTCTTTTTTAGGAATCATTTTTGCGCCTAAGCTTTCCAGGTGCTCTGTATGGGATTGACAGTCAATGAGATCAATGTTTTCTTTATTGCTTTCCACAAAATGAATAAAGCCGGCTTTAGAAGCATTGCTTACTTTCGCAAACATACTTTCACCACAGAAAACATTCCCGATCTTAAGCCCGTAAAAACCTCCAACGAGTTCTCCATTCTGCCATACCTCGATACTTTTGGCAAGACCATATTCATGAAGCTGAATAAAAGATTCCATCAGCTCGTCCGAAAGCCATGTCCCTGTCTGCCCCTTTCTGCTGGCTTGCTGGCAGTTTAAAATAACCTCCCTGAAGTTTTTGTTCTCCGAAAATGTAAAAATACCCCTGTTCAGTATTTTCCGCATCGATTTGGAAACTTTCAGCTCCTCAGGAAACAGGACAAATCTTGGATCCGGGCACCACCACAATATTTCTTCTCCGGGATTGTACCACGGAAAGATCCCTAACTGATAGGCAAACCAAACCCGCTCTGTAGACAGGTCTCCTCCAAAGGCAACCAGCCCGTCGTGACCGTCATAAAGTTCAGGATCAGGGAAAGAAATTTCGTTTTCGTCTAATCGGACCATTTTTTTGGAAAAAAAATCCCACTTGGGAAAGCAGGATTTATATTAGATCTTATTTTTTTAATTAAAAAGGTAAATCATCATCATCGTCACCAGCGAAAGGATTTTCATTGGAAACCGGAGATGCAGATTGAGAAGGAGAGGCCTGAGTAGGCTCAGATCCGTTGTCCATTACTTTTTCAATTTTCCATCCTGTGATAGAGTTGAAATATTTAGTTTCACCCTGAGGAGAAACCCATTCTCTTCCTCTGATGTTGATTCCCACTTTTACATTTTCGCCTTCCTTAAGATTATCTAATAAACTGATCTTATCAGACAAAAATTCTATGTTTATCGGCTGTGGATACTGTTCCTGGGTTAAAATAACCATTTCTCTCTTTTGAAAGCCACTTGCAAATGTCTGAGCATCAAAAAGTTTCTTTACCGTTCCTTGTAATTCCATATTGTAATTATTAACGTTGTAAAAGTAAGAAAATGAAATGTAATAATTAGGGGACCTGAAAAAAAATGTGAGAATTTTAATTTTTTTTTCTGAAAAGTTTGGAGACAATAGAAAAAGTCCTATATTTGCACTCACAAAAACGAAGCAAGCTCTTTAAAATAAACAAAAACAAACCAGCGGATGTGGTGTAATTGGTAGCCACGCCAGACTTAGGATCTGGTGCCGTGAGGCGTGGGGGTTCGAGTCCCTTCATCCGCACTATGCGAAAATAGCTCAGCTGGTAGAGCACAACCTTGCCAAGGTTGGGGTCGCGGGTTCGAATCCCGTTTTTCGCTCCACACCTGCCCTGGTGGTGGAACTGGTAGACACGCAGGACTTAAAATCCTGTGTTCGTAAGAACGTGCGGGTTCAAGTCCCGCCCGGGGTACTAAACTCTCTGTTGATCTCAACGGAGAGTTTTTTTATTTTTAAAAGGTTTGTCAAATCTGTTTATTTATTCATTGTTTGTGAGTTTTTATATTTTTTTAGTTCTTATTTTAAAGCAAAATGTTTTATATTTGTAGCTGTAAAAGGAATAAGTTCTTTACATAAAAAACAACCGGCGGATGTGGTGTAATTGGTAGCCACGCCAGACTTAGGATCTGGTGCCGTGAGGCGTGGGGGTTCGAGTCCCTTCATCCGCACTTTGCGAAAAAACTCTCTGTATTATTTACAGAGAGTTTTTTGTTATGCCTTTCATATAAAACGTTTCGAATATTTAGAGTCTTAGATGATGCGTCTCGGTTAAACTGGAAATTCTCAGGCTTTTTGTTTAATCTGTACCCAAGATAATAGTAACTTCTGTATCTGTATCCTTAATGGAATACTCCATAATTTTGTTATACTAAAACAGAGTATTATGGAAACTATTATTCGAAACCAGCAGCTTCAGTATGCTGACGTCTATATTTCAGATATGCAGTCTCTGAAAAATATTTTTCTGCAGTCACAGAATCTGTCCAGATTAAACCATCATTTCGGCGTACCCTTTCTTTTGGCTAAGAAAAGGAATGAGATTCTGGGTTTTGCAAGTCTGGTCATTAATGAAAAAGGAAAGATTACATTTAAAATCTATGGGAAAGGCAGCCTTACAGATTCTGAAAAAAGAAATTTTAATCTTCAGGCAGAGCACTATTTTAATAAAAACAATTCAGCGAATTTTCGTAATGCAGAACAGCTGAAAAGCAGTATCAGCAGAATGATCAGCTGGCTGAATTTGGGCTGAAACTTCAATAAAGTTGTACATTTACTTAAAACCGAGGCTTTATGTCAAAAGACGTTCTCTATCTTAAAATAGCAAAATCTGTCACCGAGCAGATCAAAAGTGATACGCTGCAGTTGGGTGACAGGCTCCCTTCACTAAGAAGTGCTCAAAAACTCTATAATGTCAGTCTGAATACTGTAAAACAGGCTTATATGGAACTGGAAAGCCGATCTTTAGTGGAATCCCGTCCTAAATATGGCTATTTTGTGAGCCAGACTTCTCAAAGAAAACTGGCCTTGCCTTCGGTGGCTCCCATGAAAGTGGCGGAAAAGAAAAATACGCCGGAAGATCTTATTGATAAAGTATTCGGAACTATTGACGGAACAGATGTTACCCACTTTGCCTTAGGAATTCCGGGGAAAAGCTTCCTGCCTTTAGCGAAGCTTAAAAAATGTATGATCAATGTGATTAAAAGAAAGAATGACAGCGGTACAGACTATGAGTCGGTACAGGGAAGCGAATATCTCCGTCGAGAAGCCGCCAAATGGGCTCTGGTGCTGGAAGGGAAAATTTCAGAAGATGATCTTGTTATCACCTCGGGAGCGATGAATGCGGTATATACCTGCCTGATGGCCGTGACGAAGCCCGGAGATTCTGTAGCGGTAGAAAGTCCGGTTTATTTTGGGGTACTTCAGGCGATCCGGCAGCTGGGTCTGAAGGTAGTGGAAATTCCTACCCATCCTATTTATGGAGTAGACCTGGATGCCTTGAAAAAAGTGCTGCCTACACTTTCTGCCTGCTGTTTTGTAACGAATTTCAATAATCCGCTGGGCTTTCAGATGCCCGATGAAAACAAAAAGGAACTGGTAAGGATGATCACGGAATATAATATTCCTCTGATTGAAGATGATATATACGGAAACCTGTATTTTGGTTCAGAAAGGCCAAAACCGTGTAAATTTTATGATGAAGCAGGTCTCGTGATGTGGATAGGATCTGTTTCTAAGACGCTGGCACCGGGCTACCGTGTGGGATGGGTCGCTCCCGGAAAATTCAAAGAAACGGTAATCCGGCAGAAGTTGGTACAGACTGTATGCGGTCCTTCACTGTATCCGGATGTGATTGCCGATTTTCTTGAACACGGCCGCTATGACCACCATTTGAGAATGTTCAGAAATAAGCTGTATGCGAATTATCTTCAGATTCAGAAATCGGTGACCCAGTATTTCCCGGATAATACCAAGATTTCGGAGCCGAAAGGCGGCTTTATGTTGTGGCTGGAATTGGATAAAAGAATATGTACGGAAGACCTTTATGATGAAGCAATGAGTCAGAAAATAAGCTTTGCTCCCGGAAGGATGTTTTCTCAATACAATCAGTACCAGAACTGTATGCGCCTGAATTATGCCCTGGAATGGACGGACAGGGTAGAAAGTGATCTTGAAAAACTGGCAAAAATGGTAAAGAAAAGAATATAATTAACACTATAGTAATGAATAATATAAACAATGAAGTAAAAATCATAGCCTATGATCCTCAATATAAAGAGGCTTTCAAGGCATTAAATGAAGAATGGATCAAAACATTCTTTACCATGGAGGGTGGTGATCACAAACTACTGGATAATCCTGAAGAGCAGATCATAAACAAAGGAGGATATATTGTTTTTGCAATATTGGATAATGAAGCTGTCGGAACATGTGCTTTGGTGAAAATATCCGATGAGCCTCTCAGATTTGAGCTCTCAAAGATGGCTGTAAGCCCTAAAGCCCAGGGAAAGAAAATTGGATATCTGGTAGGGCAGGCCCTGGTGGATAAAGCCAGAGGATTAAATGCGGAAAGTGTTTCCCTTGAAACAAATTCTGTGCTTGTTCCTGCGATAAAATTATATGAAAAGCTTGGTTTTAAACATATGCCAGTGTGTGGCTCAGCTTATAGCCGTTGTAATAGACAGATGCTGCTGGAATTTAATGTTTAGAAGAGGCTGAAATTAGTTAAGGAAGCTTTGTTATCTAAGATTTCCTCTGCTTATAAGGTTTCGCTTTCTCCTTTTTTGTCTCACGTCTATTCACTCTTTTTCCCTATTTTTGTGAAATTCCTTATTTCAATGAAAAAGATTATCCTCATCGAAGACGAAACCAGCGTAGTCTCTTTTATAAAGAAAGGGCTTCAGGAAAACGGGTACGAAGTTTCCGTAGCTTTTGACGGGCGTACAGGTGTGCAGCTGGTGCAGGCCAACGATTTTGATATGGTAATTCTGGACATTATGCTGCCGGAAATGAATGGTCTGGATGTTTGCAAAGAAATAAGGAAAACCAATCAGCATGTTCCGATTCTGTTTTTAACGGCCCTGGGAACCTCCGAAAATATTGTTTTGGGCCTGGAAAGTGGCGGCGATGATTATCTCGTAAAACCTTTCAAATTCATTGAACTGGTAGCCCGTGTAAAATCACTGTTGAGAAGGAGTAACGGAATAAGCCCTCAGGAAACTGCCGAACCGGAGCCTGATAACGAGCATGTGTTCCAGTTTTCTGACCTGGTTGTTAATGATTACACAAAAAAAGTGACCCGCGCCGGGGATGAAATTTCGTTAACTTCTACAGAATATAAGCTCCTGCTGTACTTTCTGAATAATCCCGAAAAAGTAATTTCCAGAGCTGAAATTCTGGATGCGGTATGGGGTGTCAATTATGAGCTGGGAACCAATGTGGTAGATGTTTACGTAAATTATTTAAGGAAAAAGCTGGATAGCCAGGATGATAATAAGCTGATCCATACCGTGATAGGAATGGGATATGTACTGAAAAAGCCTTAATGGATGTTTAATAAAGTTGTTACAAATCAGACCAAAACAATGGTGCTCTTAATGCTGGTATTTACTGCCATCATTCTGCTGTTCAGTGGGCTGGTTTACTTTTCTATTGTCAACTTTTCACACCAAAGGTTTTACGAGCTGCTGAAGATCCGTACAACGACCATTGTTCAGATCGAAAAAAGTAAGGACCATCTTGATCTTCCCGAAAACTATATCCTCAACGGCCTCAATGATGAGGAGCTTCCTATGGAAAGAGATTATGTTTTTGCGGTTCCGGCGGATTCCAATTTCAGAAAGATCTCGCAGGAGGTTCATATTCCGGACTATTTTTTCAAAAGTATCGTCAGAAAAGGGGAGGCCAATTATAATGACAAAGAATTCTATTATATCGGGCAGACCTTCAAGTATGATGATAAAGATTATATAGCCATTGCTTCTGCCAAGAATCACTATGTAATCTATTACCTGGGGTTTTTAAAGAGAACACTGATTACCTGTATTGTGCTGTCCCTGTTCTTCAGTATGATCTTTTCTTTTTATCTGTCTAAAACTTTATTCAGGCCCATCTTAAAGATTACAGGTAAGGTAAAAGAGATCAGCTCCGAAAATCTTCACCTTAGGCTGGAACCGCAACCGGATAATAAGGAGCTTAATGAGCTGGTAGATACTTTCAACGGAATGCTGAACCGTATAGAAACCTCATTTGAAACCCAAAACCACCTGATCGGGAATGTTTCCCACGAACTGAGAACACCTCTTACCTCGATCATGGGAGAAGCGGATGTCGCTCTTTCTATTGGCAGAACCGCTGAGGAATACAAAGAAACCCTGGAAATTATCCTTGATGAAGCAGAAAAGCTGGATAAAAAAATCAAGGCCTTATTAATGATTGCTCAGACCGGTTTCGACGGGAAGATCCAGAAAATTGATAAAGTAAGAATAGATCAGCTGCTTTGGGATGTCATTGAAACATTAAGAAAGATCGATTCAAGGAACAATATCTACCTGGATATCAGTATGCTGCCTGATAATCCTAAAAAATTAAAAGTACAGGGCAACGAACAGCTGCTCCACCTTGCGGTAGCCAATATCATCAATAACGGCTGTAAATATTCTAATTTCCAGCAGGTAAAAGTTTCGCTGGGTGCCACGGATACAGATGTTTATATCATTGTAAAAGACTTTGGGATCGGGATTCCGGAGGTAGAAATGAACAAAATCTATGATCCGTTCTTCAGGGCTTCCAATACCAAGAATTATGAAGGCTACGGAATAGGGCTTCCGCTGGCAAGAAATATTGTAAGAATGCACAACGGCGAGCTGATCGTGAGTTCTCACGAAAACCAGGGAACCACTGTACAGATGCGTTTTCCTAATTTCTATAGTACAAGACCGGAAGGATCTTAATAGCAAAATCAATTAAAAAAAAGAAAAAATCTGCCCAATCTCTTAAATCTGCGAGAGAAATCTACATGCTTTCTATTTTCATTACTCCGAAAAGCTAAGCATTTCAATCTCAAATTCTCTTATGTTAACTCCTGTTAACAATATTCTAATCTCATTTTAATCTCTTTAATCACATTTTAATTCCGTTCCAAAGAGCTTCTAATCTTGCCGCTTTAGTTTTGTATCATCAAAATATGACAACAAACCTAAATCTAAAAGATATGACCAAAACAATCTTAATCGCCACGGATTACTCTCTTGAGTCACTGAATATATTAAAAAAAGTGCTGAAAGAGAAAGAGGCCTCGGAAGACCAGAATCAGTATACTATTTTTTTGGTTTCAGGATATGAAACCGGAGATTCCATCAGAGACCTTCTTTTCAATACAAAAAGCACCATTTTTAATAAGATCAGGCCGCAGGAATTCTGTGATGCCTATGGAATTATCAGAAATAAGTATCCGCATTTAGTTAATAAAATAGTCTGCGATATTTTCACGGGAAGCTTTCAGAGAACATTCAACAATTATGTGAAGGCGGAGAATATTGAGGAAGCTTACTATTCACCGTCTATTAAGAGTAAAGGCAAAGGAAAGTTTGATATAACCCCTTACATAAAAAAATGCAGAGCGCTTCAGGCCCGGGAAATTAAGGTGGAAATTGCTGAGAGGCTTCCGGAAAGAGGAAGACTGGCTGAAGTCTTCGTGGAGGTCTGAGAAAAAAAGAAAACACAACCATATAAAAGATAAAAAAATGTTAAGAAATTATAGTAACAGCCGAACGTTGGGAGACAATATCAGATTGGGAACGCTGACTGCATTCACTGCAGGGACTATAAATATTGCCTCTCTGTTAATATTTCTCTCTTTTACATCGAACGTAACAGGGCATTATGCCATCTTAGCAGCCGAAATCAGCAAAGGAAACTGGGCGCAGGTAGCCGTGGTGGGAGCGTGGATCTTCCTGTTCTTCTTCGGAAGCTTCCTGTCCAACTTCATCGTGATCAACTTCAATAAAAAGAGTAAATATTTTGCCCATTCCATGCCGATTGTTTTGGAAATCATATGCTTACTGTTTGTGGGGATATATGGTCAGTTTTACTATCAGAAAACACTGGAAGAGACTGAATATCTGGTAGCGCTGATGCTTTTTGCCACAGGCCTTCAGAACGGCCTTACAGCAAGTATCTCCAATTTCTCGGTGAAAACGACCCACCTTACAGGTACCACTACCGACCTTGGAATCCTGCTTTCCATGTTTACCCAGAAAAAATACAGAAAGAATGGTGAGCTGATCGGAAGGGCAAAATTACTTTTGAGTATTATGGCGGCCTATGTTTTGGGAGCTGTTTTCTCGGGACTTACGTATTATTATCTTGAATTCAGGGTATTTTATGTGATCAGCCTCTGTCTTTTAATGGTAATCGGATATGATGCCTATAAGATTCATATAAGACATTTTAATACCAAATACCGGTATAGCAGAATTTATAAAAAACCTAATGTGCTGGCCTATCTGTACGACAAAGTTCACGGTATTCCCAAAAGAAAAGAAAAAAGAACGCTTGCCTTTGATAAATAAGCGATAAAATAAATAATATCAAATTTTGTAAACTAGCTGTGCAACACTCTTTTTCGATCATAGAAAAAGGGTGTTTTTATTAGGTACAGGCTGGAAACCAGAATCAATCAAAGATTGATTCGGTTAAGCATATGTCTTATCCATGGACTTAGTCAGTGGTGCAGCCACATCTCTTTGCTCAACTGAAAACTAAAGCAGTTCAGCTTTAAACTTTGCGTTAAAAAAGTCCAGCCGTCGGTATTCGGGATTCAAAAATGTGATGAAAATGTTGATAATTAAATTTTAATTCACGGTTTTAATGTTTTAATTCCGGTTTTCATTGACTATTTTTGTAAGTTGATTATACGTTTTATGTCAGATATTATTCAGCTTTTACCGGATCATGTAGCTAACCAAATTGCGGCAGGAGAAGTGGTGCAGAGACCTGCGTCCATTGTGAAGGAACTTTTGGAGAATGCTATTGATGCAGGAGCATCCAAGATAGAATTGATTATCAGGGATGCCGGAAAAAACCTGATCCAGGTGGTGGATGATGGTAAAGGAATGTCTGAGACCGATGCCAGAATGGCGTTTGAAAGACATGCTACGTCAAAGATCAAAGGAACAGAAGATATTTTCAAGATCGTTACAAAAGGATTTCGGGGTGAGGCGCTGGCTTCTATCGCTGCCGTTTCCCAGGTCGAACTGAGGACAAAGCAGAATGATGCGAAAATCGGTACGAATATCTACATTGAAGGCGGTGTTTTTCAGTTCCAGGATCCGATACAGACTGCCGACGGGTCTAATTTCCTGGTTAAGAACCTGTTTTACAATGTTCCGGCCAGAAGAAAGTTCCTTAAGAATAATAATGTTGAATTCAGACATGTTATTGATGAATTCCAGCGTGTTGCCCTGGCTCATGAAAACCTGGAGTTTTCCCTGTTTCATGATGACGAGGCGGTTTTCAGATTAAGAAAAGGAAGCCAGATGCAGCGTATTGTGGATGTTTTCGGACGTAAACTGCAGCCGCAGCTGATTCCTATCAAAGAAGATATTATCTGGTGTAAGCTTCACGGATTTGTTGCGAAACCGGAAGGCGCTAAAAAATCCAGAGGTGAGCAGTTTCTTTTCGTGAACGGAAGATATTTCAGAAGCCCGTATTTCAATAAAGCGGTTCAGGAAGCTTTCGAAGGACTGCTTCTGCCGGGTTATGTCCCTACATTTTTCTTGTATCTTGAGATGGATCCGGAAAAAATAGACGTAAATATCCACCCTCAGAAAACCGAGGTGAAATTTGAAGACGAACATCTTATTTTTGCTCTTCTCCGTTCCACCATTAAAAGATCCCTGGGAATTTACAACGTTTCTCCAAGCCTTGATTTTGATAAAGATCCTGAAATGGATGCGATGATGAATAAACCTTTTCCAAGCAAGGGAAACGGCAGCGGGGGAGTGATTAAGATGCCGGAAATTATAGTAGACAAAGACTACAACCCGTTTATTGAAGAAAGGAACGTGCGTCCCGAGGAAATCCAGAACCTTACGGAAATGTACCACCAGAATATTACAGCAGAACCCTCAAAGATTAATTTATTTGAAGACGAAGATTTTGATGAGGATCTGATGAGGCTGCCGAATGGGTACTGGCTGTTCAATAAAGGCGATGTGACCCTGATGCTGGACCTTGGAAGAATGCACCGGCTGGTCGTATCTGAAAATAATAAAAGCTCAAAGAAGCCCAATCTCAATCCAAACAGCCATACGCTTCTGTTTTCTCTTGAGTATCATATGAACGAAATAGAAAAGAGTAAATACAATTCTTTCAAAAAATTTCTTCCTGAACTCGGGTTTGACATGAAAATTGCACATGAAAGTGTGCTGAGGATAGATGCTCTTCCCGAAGGATTGAAAGAAACCCAGGCCATGAAGTTCCTGGAGAACCTTTTTGAGATCCTGGAATATAAGACTGAAGAAGAATTTATGCAGTTTTATCTCAACCAGTGGAACAAGATGCATTCGAAATCAAGGTTTGACTTTATCTATAAAAAAGATGCGGAACAGGTGATCAAAGATTTTACAGCTTTAGGCTTCCCGGAATTTTTACCGGATGGCAAAAGATGCTTTTACGAAGTTCCGTTTAATGATTTTAAAAACAAATTTTAAAAATGTTTAACAATATACCCCCCATCACCAGGAATATTATCATTATCAATGTTATTGTATTCGTTGGGACTTATTTTCTTGGAAACCAGGTAATTGGTTATCTTGCCGGTTTTTACCCTTTTTCTCCGTTTTTTCATTCATGGCAGATCATTACACACATGTTTATGCATGGAAGCATCATGCACATTCTGTTTAATATGCTCACCCTGTACAGCTTTGGGCCTATCCTGGAGCAGTCGTTAGGTGATAAAAAATATTTAATTCTCTATTTTCTAAGTGGATTAGGGGCATTTTTCCTTTTTAATCTATGGAATTTTGTTGAGGCGCAGCAGTTGACGAGTGAATTGCAGCAGCTCGGATTCAATGTCAATGCTTATTTATCCGGAGCAAGCGTAGGATTTAATGGAGATGCGGCATCAGTTCTTAAGCAGAAAGAACTGTTGGAGAGTTTAAAAGGGATTGTAGCAACGCCTATGGTTGGTGCTTCCGGAGCTATTTTCGGAGTAGTAACGGCCTTTGCCACGCTTTATCCTGATTCAAAAATCATGATGATGTTTATTCCTATTCCTATAAAGGTAAAATACCTGATGCCTATCGTTATTGTGGTGTCCATCTATCTGGGAGTTTCCGGAAATGGAGGAGGTATTGCCCATCTTGCCCACGTTGGAGGAGCGCTAGTTGGCTGGATTCTTGCAAGGATCTGGAAGAAACATCTGTATAGATTCAATTAGAAATATCTGTGAAAGTTTTCCGTCTTATTATACTGATCCTGCATGTAGGCGTTTTGTTCCTGCTGCTCTGTACCTTTCTGAATGCCTATGTTCCGCCTAAAATATTTCCGTGGTTCAATCTGCTTTCCTTAGGTTTTCCTATCCTTATTGTCATCTATGCTGTATTTACGCTTTTCTGGCTTTTCAGCTGGAAAAAGAGAACGTTTGTATTTATGCTGGCCGGACTTATTTTTATGCACCCCGTACAGAGATGGGTGAACTTTTCCTCTGATAAAAAAGGAACAGAAGATCTTAAGGTCATCACGTTTAATGTAAAAGCAGGCTTAATGGGAGCCTCTGACATTGAAAGATTTCTGAACAGTGCCAATGCAGATGTCGTTATGCTGCAGGAGGCCGGTAAAAAAGTTTCTGTTAAAGATAGGGAAGTGATTGATAAGAATGGAATTCTTAAAATCTTTTCAAAACATAAAATTATAGATTCCAAAGAGCTTATCAAGAGCGATTATGAAAGTAATAATGCTTATGCTTCCCAGGCAGATATAGAGATTAGGGGTAAAATATACCGTTTCATCAATATTTATTTAGAACCCTTTAAATTTGAAAAAGGGATGATTAAAATGGATGGTGTTCAAGAAGAAGACGAAAGAAAGCTGAAAAATATTGTTAAAAGGCTTATTCCGGTTTTTAAAAAACATCAGGATCAGGTAAGTGCGATTAGAGAAGGAATTGAAAATTCGCCCTATCCTGTGATTGTTATGGGAGATCTCAATTCCGTTCCCAATTCTTATGAATATTATCATTTATCCGAAGGGCTGGAAGATGCCTTCCTGAAAGCAGGAAAGGGAAGCGCAACAAGCTTCCATGACTATAAATTTCCAATAAGAATAGATTATATTTTTACCTCGAAAAGCATCCGGCCGGTTACTTATAAAGTGGACCGGACTATTAAGCTTTCAGATCATTATCCGGTGATAGGAACATTTTCAATAAACAACTAATAATCATAAAATTAGTTAAATTGGCGGCCTTGGTAAGGTTTTTGATAAAAAAAATGTATCCTAGACCGTTATTTCATGAAGCTGAGCCAATTACTGCTGTTTATACATATCGCTGTTGCCGTGTTGCTGCTGTGCACATTAGGCAATGCATGGATTCCGCCTAACTTTTTGGGCAGCCTTAACCTTCTTTCGCTGGGGTTCCCTTATCTGATCATAATATATGTTCTGCTGACACTTGTCTGGGTTTTTAAAAGAAAGAAAATAGCTATTGCCTTTGTATTGGGTAGCCTTCTTTTCTATAATCCGGTAAGAAGATGGGTGAATTTCTCTCCAAAAACAGAAAGTTTAAAGTCGATCAGAGATATTAAAGTAATTACATTTAATGTGAAATACGGAGATTTCGGCTGGGATAAAGTAACAAAGTACATTACGGATCAGGATGCAGATATCATTCTTGTTCAGGAAAAGGATACCAACAGAGCAATACAGCGTGATATGATAAAATATCCATCAGTTATTCTGAAGACAAAACATAAAATCTTAAGACAGGAACAGCTGATTGAAGATAAGGCAAGAGGGAACTCTTTCTATGCCGATGTCGATATTAACGGAAAAATTATAAGAGTGGTTACCGTTTACCTGGAACCTTTCAGGCTTCACAAATCAATGCTTAAATTTGATGGTTTTGCAAAGGTAGGAGGAAAAATTACCAATCTTCTCTCCCATATGACACCAACTTTTAAGGCCCATGAAGATCAGATCAGAAAGATCAGAAAAGTAATTGATTTTTCCCCTTATCCCGTAATCCTGGCAGGAGATTTTAATTCGGTGCCTAATTCCTATGAATATTATAGTCTGGGAAAAGATCTTCAGGACGCTTTTGTTACTGTAGGAAATGGGGCTTCTACCAGCTTTCATGATTACAAAGTTCCGCTTAGGATCGACTATATATTTACTTCAAAATCTATTATTCCTTTAAGCTATAAAGTGGATCATGCTGTAAAATTATCGGATCATTATCCTGTAATTGCAGAATTTCTGCTAAATTAGTTCCATGAAAAATTTACTGTCTGCAGTTTTTGTGGTGTCACTGCTATTAACGGCCTGTTCAAAGAAAGAAACTCCGGGTTTCGCTGCTGAGCAGAATGTGAAAATTCATTATGATACGGCAGCGGTGGATTCATTTTCAGCAGGAGCAACATCAATAGATATTGTGCGCCAGATCAGAATGTCCTCACAGAAATACCAGGATTCTATAAAACAGGCTGAAAAACTTCAGAAAGAAGAACAGAAGCTGAAAGAAGAGCTTGAAAAAGAAAACAAAAAAAAGCTGGAAGAGGACAAGAAGAAGACGGAAGCAGATAAGAAACAGAAAACAGCTGACAGCCCACCAACCAACGGCGTAAAACCACAATAAAATACATTTAAAAAAATATACAATATGAAAAAACAAATTTTAGCAGCAGCTGCGGTAGCAGTATTCGCTGTGTCATGCACAAAATCAACGACTAAAACAGAACAGGTTGAAAACGCGGACGGATCTTTAACAACCACTACAACAACGGTTTCAGAAACACCTTCTGCAGTGATTGATACCGCTAAAATAGATAAGGCTAAAGAAGATGTAAAAACTAAAGTTGATGCAGCTGGAAATAAAATAGACGATGCCGCTCAAAAAGCTAAAGAAGATCTTAATAAGGCCGGAAAAGATATCAAAGCCGGAGCTCAGGAAGTTGGCCAGGATGTAAAAGATGCTGCTGCAAAAGGAGCCGCCAAAGTAGAAGAGGGAGCAAAAAAGCTGAAAGAAGATCTAAATAAATAGTGATACTAATATACAGAAAACGCAGTCAAATTTCGACTGCGTTTTTTATGAGATATATTTTTCTTTTAAGGGAGAACGCGAAATTCTCTCTTAATGGTAAAGTAGCTTCTACCGTTTAAAATCCAATGGTGCTCATCTTTCTGTATCTGAACTTACTTTACGGCAAATTTACATATTATTAAGTTCCAGTAGAGGGTCTATATATTCCCTGTCATTGCTCAGTCTCGGGACTTTATTCTGGCCGCCGAGTTTTCCTTTAGATTCCAGCCAGCGGTAAAAAAGATCCGGTTTTGCAATGTGGACAATTGGTCTTTTCAGGGTCAGATTATTATACCTTTTGGCTTCATAGTCCGAATTAATTGTTTTCAGATGATGATCAAAAGCATCGGTAAAACGTTCCAAGTCATCCGGATGCCGGCTGAATTCAAAAATCCATTCATGGGCGCCGCTTTCATTTTCTTTCATGAAAACAGGAGCTCCAGTAAAATCGGTGATGCTTGCCCCGGTAACTTCACAGGCTTTGGTAAGGGCAGACTCCACATTGGTGATCATAAGTTCTTCTCCAAACGCATTGATATAATGCTTGGTTCTTCCCGTAATTTTTATTCTGAAAGGATTGGTTGAGGTAAATACAACCGTGTCCCCGATCAGATATCTCCACAGTCCTCCGTTTGTTGTGATCACCAGTGCATAATTTTTTCCCACTTCAACATCTTCCAGGCTTACCACTTTCGGATTGGAAAAATGAAACTGATCCATCGGAATAAACTCGTAAAAAATACCATAATCCAGCATCAGCAGCATTTCATCGCTGTCAGATCTGTCCTGTATGCCGAAGAAACCTTCAGAAGCATTGTAAATTTCATAGTAATTGATCTTTTTTCCGATGATCTGCCTGTACTGGTCCTTGTAGGGTTTAAAGCTGATTCCACCGTGAAAAAAGACCTCTAAATTAGGCCACAGCTCAGAAATACTTCCGCTGCCCGTCTCTTTTAAAACTCTTTGAAGGAGAACCATCATCCAGCTTGGTACTCCAAGGATACTTCCCACATCTTCATTTTTTACTTCCGATGTAATGGCTTTAAGCTTACTTTCCCATTCAGCCATCAGGGAAACTTTTTTACTTGGCGTTGTGGTGATCTCTACCCAAAAAGGAAGATTGTCAATTAAAATAGCAGAAAGGTCTCCGAATTTGGTATTGAAATCTGCATGAAGCTCAGAGCTTCCGCCCAAACGCAGGTTCTTATTGGTGAATAGTTGGTTATCCGGGTGGTTATTGGCATAGATGGAAACCATGTCCTTTCCTGCTTTCATGTGGCAGTATTCGAGGCTTTCTGCAGAAATTGGGATAAACTTGCTTTTGGCATTTGTGGTACCCGATGATTTTGCAAAATGTTTGATGTAACCAGGCCAGCTTACATCCTTATGCCCCTGTCTTGCCTTTTCAATATAGGGTTCAAAATCTTCATAAGCAACGATGGGAACCTTGTTTTTAAAGTCCTGATAGCTCGAAATTGAATTAAAGCCGTATGTCTTGCCGTATTCAGTGTCTTCCGCATGAAACAACTGCGAAAAGAGTATACCTTTCTGGGTTTCAATAGGATGATCCATGAAATTCTGAATCTGATCTATCCTTTGACGGATAAACCAGTTGACGACAGTATTGAAAAGTGCCTTTGTTGCCATTCCAACAAATATAATAATATTTGGATTTTTAGAGAATTTTTATGGTGTTAAATAAAAAAAACCGCTACAAATTATGTAACGGTTTGGTATTTAGATTTATTATTTTTAGCAATACTCATCAAAAGCTGCCTGAAGATTGGCTGCAATAGCCCCTGCAGGATTTCCTTCAATGTGGTGTCTTTCCAGCATGTGAACTAGTTCTCCATCCTTGAAAAGAGCTACGCAAGGTGAGCTTGGAGGGAATGGAGCCAGGTGCTTTCTTGCTTCTGCTACAGCTTCTGTATCAAAGCCTGCAAAAACAGTTGTTAAATGATCAGGCTTTTTATCTCCCGTCAAAGAATATACAACTCCCGGTCTTGCTGCACCAGCCGCACATCCGCAAACGGAATTAATAACCAATAGAGTAGTTCCCGGCTGTTTTAAAGCCTCTTCTACCTGCGCTGGAGATGTTAAATCTTCGAAACCTTTATCTGTAAGTTCTGCCTTCATAGGCATTACCAAATCTGTTGGATACATATTTTTTGTTTTTATCGGTACAAAGTTAAACAATTCTTTGCGTTTGTTCAATATATAAAAACTATCAATGCTTTAGTCATAAAAAATTAATATAATATTAATATTTCAATAATATATTAAAAAAGATAAAATAAAATGATGGATAATGGTAATTATTTGTTAAATTTGAAATGATTCTAAAAGAACTGACCATGAAAAAAACATTTACAGCTTTCCCTCAAGCTCTCAAATTATTTAACACGGCATGATGCACAGCAGTTAAGTAAAAGCTTATTCAGTTTTGAATATAATAAACTGAATTAAAAAATTAGAATATCCAAAAATGAAGCCCGGAACGCTAGCGTTCCGGGCTTCTTTAATCAAATCGATATGCAAAGGTTGGATATCCTGTTTTAAGTATAGGGAATTCGGTTATTTATCCTCAGCCCGAATGGGTTCAATGTTTACGAAAGCAGCTTTTTAGCCATTTCGGAAATACTTTTTCCGTCAGACTTTCCTGCCAACGCTTTTGAAGCCGCTCCCATCACTTTCCCTAAGTCTTTGGCAGACTCGGCTCCGGTTTGGGCAATAATATTCTTAATTTCTGTTTCCAGTTCTTCCGGGCTGAGCTGTTCAGGAAGGAACTTCTCAATCACTTTCATCTGGGCTTCTTCTACTTCCGCAAGGTCATTTCTTCCCTGTGCAGCGAACTGTTCGAAAGAATCCTTACGCTGCTTGATCATTCTCTGCAGGATGGCAATTTCCTGTTCCGCAGAAATTTCAGCGCCTCTCGCTTCCGTCTGTAGATTTAAAATCTGAGCTTTTACAGCTCTCAGAGAGTCCAGAGCAACTCTGTCTTTTTCTCTCATCGCTGTTTTAATAGCTTCACTTATGGTATTTTCTAAACTCATGGTATTTAATTTATCAATGTAAAAGTGTATCAATGTACCAATTTTGAACAAGCAATTGTTACACTGTTAAATTGATACATTGTTACATTATTTAGTCAACATCTTTATTTAAAAATCTGTTTTCTCTCACCTGCATGGATCCGTTGTTGTCAGACAGATAGGTGTTGATATTCTGGTCTGATGCATTAGTTCCGTCAATGGCGATATTCTTTCTTTTGAAAGCAGGAACAGATTCAAATTCACTTGTGCTGTCAAAGCTTTGATAGCGTGAATTGAATTCTTTCAGTTTATTTCTTCTTTCCGAAATTCTTTCCTGATCCACTGCTTTATTCACAAAAGTGAATTCTGACTCAGCCGGCTTTGGAGTTTCAATTTCAGTTTTTTCCTCAAAAGCTGGTTTTGTTTCAGCTTTCGGTTCTTCCTGTCTTGTCTGGAAGATAGCTTCAACTGCCTGAACCGGGATTTCAGTTACTGCACCGGCAGGAGCTGAAAACTCTGCTTTTGGCTGTCCGAAATCTGTTTTAGGCTCATTATTAGATGAAGGCTGATTGTTTACAAAGAAACTGAACTCAACAGGTTTTTCATCAGAAAAAGCACGGGTTGCCGGAGTAGACGGAGTTTCATCTTTTCTCGTATCAAAATCAAATTTGAAAGATTCTATTTCCAGATCATTGGGATCTTCTCCTTCTTCATCATCATGAGAAAACAGGCTGTAGGATTCTTCTTCCGCTTCCTGTTCATTTCTCCAGCTATTCTGTGTATCTTCCTCTTGATCAAAGAATTTTATTTCTGTTTTAATTTCTTCTTCTTTAATAATCATTTTTTTTTCAGAAGAAGTCATCCCGAACTGTGGAGCATCGCTGTCTTCATCATCCAGTCTGAATGTGTGTTTTCCTCCGAAATCACGCGTTGTTTCAGATGTGGCATCTCTTTCTTCCCTTGTTTTAAAAGGAGAGGCTTTCGGAGTCTCCAGACTGTCGTTAAGGCTGATTCTGATCTTCTCTGTAGGGCCTGCAAATCTTTTACTGTCATTTGAAAAACCAGTAGCGATAACAAGAACGCTTACAGAATCTCCCAATTCCTCATCAGCACCCACCCCGAAGATAATATCAGCGGTATTTCCGGCTTCTTTCTGGATATGGTCCATAATAACCCCGATCTCATCCATGGTTACTTCTTCCGCACCACTTCTGATCAATAGAAGGACGTTTTTGGCACCGGTGATCTTGTTGTCATTCAACAACGGAGAATCCAGCGCTTTTTTAACGGCTTCTTCTGCCTTATTTTCACCTGAAGCAATTCCTGTAGACATCAGAGCCGTACCGGAGTTCTGAAGGACAGATTTGGCATCTCTAAAGTCAATGTTTACATCAAAGTAACCGGTAATAACTTCTGCCATTCCTTTCGCGGCATTGGTTAAGACTTCATCGGCTTTTGAGAATCCCTGCTTAAAGCCAAGGTTTCCGAACTGCTGTCTTAATTTATCATTATTGATCACAATCAGTGAGTCAACATTATTTCTTAGTTTTTCAAGTCCTATTTCGGCCTGTTCAAGTCTTCTTTTCCCTTCAAAGCTGAAAGGGACGGTAACGATACCTACCGTCAGAATTCCCATATCTTTGGCTACTTTGGCAATAACAGGAGCGGCTCCTGTACCGGTACCACCTCCCATTCCGGCTGTAATGAACACCATTTTGGTATTCTGGCCCATGGATGCTTTGATCTCTTCGATGCTTTCAATAGCAGATTTTTCCCCAACTTCAGGGTCTGCTCCGGCACCAAGACCTTCCGTGATGGTAGTTCCCAGCTGTACTTTGTTGGCAACAGGGTTATTGTCTAAAGTCTGGGCATCGGTATTACAGACCACGAAATCTACTCCGTAAATACCTTTCTCGTACATGTGTTTCAGGGCATTGTTTCCGCCGCCTCCTACACCGATTACTTTTATGATGGATGAATTTCCTTTTGGCAAATCAAATGAAAATCCTTGTGTACCTATATTTTCCATAACTATGCTTTTTATAATTGATGATTGACGAATGATAACTGATGAGTGATAAATGGCGCCGGCAATACACTGTGCATTTTATTTATCAATTATCAATAATCTTCTATCATTTATACTTTACTCTACTTCTTCAAAGAATTTTTTAACTTTTTCCATAAGCGACTGCCCGAAAGTCAGTTTCGCTCTTCTGTTTTCCTGTTGCTCACTCATAACGGACTGCTCCTGAACTATTGCTGCCGGCTGGCTCTGCTGAACGGTTTCCGTCTGTACCGGAGCCGTTTCTGCCTTAGCCATTTCCTCTTCAATAAGTTCTTCTGTTTCTGAGCCCTGTTTTTTGTCGCGGATCTTTAAACTTTCCATCAGCAAGCCGATTGATGTAGCAAATTCCGGGCCTTTCAGGTACTGATTTTTATCGTTTGCAATATATTCGTTCGCAAAACCGATTCTGCTGTCAAATCCTGTTGTATAATTGGCAAGCTGGCGAAGATGCTTTAAGTTAGATCCACCTCCAGTAAGGACAATCCCTGCAATCAGTTTTTTCTTTTGCTCAAATGCCCCATAGGCTTTTAATTCCGTATTAACCATTTCAAGAATCTCTTCTACTCTGGCATTGATGATCTGTGCCAAAGTTTTAAGGGAGATTTCTTTATCCGGTCTTCCATGAAGTCCGGGAATAGTGACAAATGTACTGTCTTTTTCTAATTCAGGAACGGCAGAACCGAATTTTACTTTCAATTGTTCTGCATGTTTTTCTATAATGGAGCAGCCTTCTTTGATATCTTCCGTAATGATTCCGCCTCCGTAAGGAATGACGCAGGTATGACGGATGATATTGTCTTTGAAAATTGCAATATCTGTGGTACCACCACCGATGTCTACAATAGCAACTCCGGCTTCTTTTTCTTCTTTTGTTAATACAGCTTCTGAAGACGCCAAAGGCTCCAGGGTAAGGGCTTCCATTTCCAGGCCGGCCTCTCTTACACATCTTGCGATGTTTCGGATGCTGCCCATTTGTCCTACCACTACGTGGAAGTTAGCTTCTAAACGTTTTCCGTGCATTCCTACCGGCTCCTGAATTTCACCTTCGGAATCCACCTTGTATTCCTGTGGAAGAACATGGATAATTTCTTCTCCGGGAAGCATCACAAGCTTCTTTACCTGATCTTTCAGTGCTTCAATGTCGTCGTCTGTAATAAATTTATCCGGATGCTCACGCATGATATAGTCGGAATGCTGCAGAGAACGGATGTGTTTTCCTGCGATACCTACTGTCACTTTACGGATAGGAACTCCTGCGCTGGACTGTGCTTCAGAAACGGCGGCCTTGATTGAATTAATGGTCTGTGAGATATTATTCACAATACCTTTATGAACTCCAAGACTTTTGGCCTTTCCAACCCCGAGAACTTCTATTTTCCCGTGCGCATTCCTCCGCCCGACAATCGCGACAATCTTCGTTGTCCCGATGTCCAGACCTACTGAATACTCTTGATTTTCCATTTTATGTCGATTTGATTTTTTCTTCTACTTTTTCTTTGTTTTCCAAACTGGGATTTATTCCAGTTTTATGCTAGATTGTCCATCAGGACTTTTTTATTCTATTTTTACTTTTGCTTTTGGCTTTTTAGCCGCCGGCTTCTTCTCTGTTTTTGGCTTGGCTGTCGTTTTTGGTTTTATGTTTTCCTTCGGTTTTGCTGAAGGTGTTTTTGTTTTATTTGTTGCAGTTCTTGGCAGTACATCCGGTTTTTTTACGGCTGCGAGAACCGGAGCTTTTGCGAGCTCTTTATTGCCTGCTTTAAGAATACTGTCGTTTTCTTTGAAATAAGGATTTAAAGTGGTTACAATCTGGTTCTGGTATTTTACAGAAACCATACTGTACTTTTGGGGATCCTGAAAAACCAGATATTTTTCTACAAAGGTTTTCAGTCCTTTTACTTTAAATTCAATATTATCAAGATCTCCTATTTCCACTTTATAATTTCCGTCGCTGGTCAGAAGATTATAATCGTCTTTGTCTTTTGAAATTCCGATAAAGAATTTTTTACTGAAATCATCTTTATCAATTTTCCCAACCAGCTCTGCCAGTTTCTGATATTCATCCGGCTTCACATTGCCGGTTACCAGCATGCATGGATGCGAGTAGGTTTTGGAAATAGGAAATTCGGTTCCTTTTTCATCTACATAGAAGTCTCTTCCTTCTTTATTCAGCCTG
This sequence comes from Chryseobacterium sp. NFX27, assembly GCF_049887855.1. Taxonomy (NCBI): domain Bacteria; kingdom Pseudomonadati; phylum Bacteroidota; class Flavobacteriia; order Flavobacteriales; family Weeksellaceae; genus Chryseobacterium; species Chryseobacterium sp. NFX27. The sequence continues at coordinate 174,467 of NZ_JAGEKK010000008.1, forward strand.
AAAACAGGAACTCTCTGTTTAATATCGAGATACAGTTTTCCGTTCAGGTTCAGATAGACATTGGCACTGTCTACGGCAGGAAGTGAATTTATTTTCTTTTCCAGCACCGGAATATTGAGATCTCCTACTTTTCCGGAAGGGTTTTCTTTTTTTACAATTTCGCGGATATCTTTCTCATCAATAAAGTATACAGGTGTTTTTTCATTCATTTTTACAGAAATCTTATTGTCCGTGATCTTCTGGCCGCTGAATCTCTTCAATGAGAAACTCAGCAGTAATCCAAGGATGATCACTGTGACAGCAATTTTTAATATTCTGTATTTATTTTTCATATATTTTGTACAATGTAAAAAGTACAGAGTACGATGTATTTTTAGTTATTTATTATAATTTATACTGTACATGAAATACTTTTTACATTGTACTTTGTACAGAAGAATTTATCCATTCACAAATGGGATCATACAGGGTGTCGATATTTCCTGCGCCAACCGTGAGAAGAATGTCAAATTCTTTTTCTTTTATTTTTTCAAAAGCACCGGACAGGTCCGATTTTTCTTTTTTATCTAAATTCACCTTTTCCAACAGCCAATCAGAAGTTATTCCTTCGAAATTTTCCTGAAGCTCTCTTGCAGGATAGATGTCAAGAAGGACCAGTTCATCAGCTTTACTTAGGCTTTCTGCAAATCCGTCCGCGAAATCTCTTGTTCTGCTGAAAAGATGCGGCTGAAAGACCACTAACAGCTTTTTATCCGGGTAAAAGGTTCTTATTGAACCCATTACCGCATTGATTTCCGTTGGGTGATGGGCATAATCATCAATATAAATTTTACCGTTCGGATAAATATGCTTGGTATATCTTCTTTTAATTCCTTTAAAATTGGCAATAGCCTTTTTCAGGGTTTCAAAATCTACGCCTAAATTGTGAAGGATCGCCAATGCTGCTGTAGCATTTTCCACATTATGGATTCCGGGGATCTCCCACACGAAATCTTTTATGGTTTCAGAAGGAGTATGGAAATCAAAATAGATCTTATCATGCTCCATTCTCAGATTATCTGAATAATAATCCGCCACTTCATTAACAGCATAGGTTTTATGGTCTCTGCCCACATCCAATCCTTTTCTTACGAAAAGCTGTCTGTCATTCGGAGCAAGGGCTGCAAACTGCCTGAAACCTTCTTCAATCATATTTTTGTCACCGTAAATATCCAGATGGTCTGCATCGGTAGAAGTTACTACTGCCCAGTCAGGAGAAAGAGTCAGAAAGCTTCTGTCATATTCATCTGCCTCTACTACGGAATACTGTGTGCCATTATACAGAAAGTTTGATTTGAAATTCTCAGAAATACCACCTAAAAAGCATGAAAACGGAAGATCAGATTCTTTACAAAGATGAGAAACCAATGTAGACGTTGTTGTTTTTCCGTGGGTTCCTGCTACAGCGATACAGTCTGTATTCTCTGTGATCAGACCCAGAACTTTGGCGCGTTTTAAAACTTCAAACTGATTCTGGTTAAAATAATCCAGGATCCCCAGCGTTTTGATGGCGGGAGTATAGATTATCAGAGTATTTTCTGGTTGAAGCTCTGTTATTCTTTCGTCAATGGTGTCTTCAAAAACAATATCAATCCCTTCGTTCATCAGCTGTGTGGTCAACTTGGTATTGGTCTTGTCATAGCCCAGCACTTTTTTGCCTGAGGCATTGAAATAACGTGCCAAAGCACTCATCCCGATACCTCCGATGCCTACGAAGTAATAATTTTGATATGTTTCTAATATGTTCATTCTTTTTGTATTAATGTATTTTGTAAAATGTATTCCTGTATGCTTTTGTCGTTAATACTTTTTACATTGTACTTTTTACAGTTTTAAATATTTCATCTACAATTTCTTTTGCTGCATTTGGCTTGGCAAAATATTCCAGATTTTGAGACATTTCGTCTCTTAAACTTTCATTGATGCATATCTCCTCCAGCGTATTCCAGAATTTGTCCTGCATTTCAGAATCTTTAACCATTCTGGCTGCATTTTTTTCAACCAGGTTCATGGCATTTTTGGTCTGGTGGTCTTCCGCTGCAAATGGGAATGGGACCAGAAGAACTGGCTTTTTAGCTACTGCCAGTTCTGAAATGGCAATGGCTCCGGCCCTTGAAACAATAATGTCAGCTGCAGAGTAGGCCAGTTCCATATCTTTGATGAATTCCAGAATCTGAATGTTTCTGCTGTCGCTATCTTTTGTTTCTTCTACAATATCTTTATAATCAAGCTTTCCTGTTTGCCAGATCAGCTGATAATCTTTTTTGATTACTTCATTTAAATGAGATTTCCAGGCATTGTTTAATGTTCTGGAGCCTAAAGAACCCCCTACTGAAAGTATCGTAAGCTTATCTTTATTCAGTCCCATTTTTTCTTTTGCCTGAGCGGTTTCCTGCATTCCTGTAATAATATTCTCACGGATAGGGTTGCCCAGGAATTTTATTTTTTCAGCAGGGAAGCCTTCCACTTTCGGATAAGCTGTGAAAACCGCCTTAGCTTTCTTGCTCAGTATCTTATTCGTTACACCGGCATGGGCATTCTGCTCCTGAATGAAAATTGGGATTCCCAATTTACTGGCTTCATATAAAGCCGGTCCGCTTGCAAAACCTCCTGTTCCTACCGCAAAATCAGGAGCAAAACTTTTAATGATCCTTTTTGATTTGGATAAGCTTTTCAAAATTTTGAAAGGCAGTCCTAGATTTGATAATATATTCCCTCTGTCGATTCCGGCAATATCAATTCCTTCAATTTTATAACCTGCCTGCGGAACTTTTTCCATTTCCATTTTTCCGTTGGCTCCTATGAACAAAAATTCTGTATCAGGAAATCTTTTTTTGATCTCTTCTGCAATGGCAATAGCCGGGAAGATGTGTCCTCCTGTTCCGCCGCCGGATAATACTACTTTCAGTTTTTTGTTCATTTTTATTTTCTTATTGATACCGGTTATTTTGGATTAAGCGATATCATTAATTTCTGCTACACTTTGTTTTTTGCCCATTCCTTCTTCATCGTAAATCTGGATTCTTGAGCTTATATTTAAAATAATTCCAAGCTGGAGATAGGTTACCAGCATGGAGGTTCCTCCATAACTTATCAGTGGCAGCGGCTGTCCTGTTACCGGGATCAGATTAACGGCTACTGCAATATTGACAGCAAGCTGTATGAAGATCATCACCCCGAGACTGAGCACGAGCAGCGACCCGAAAAATGCGGGCATTTTGCTGGCAATCATGACAATCCGGATCATCATGATGAGATAGAGACATATCAGAAAAGCAGCCCCGATCAATCCGTATTCTTCTACAATCACGGCAAAAATAAAATCGGAGGCAGACTGTGGAAGCATTTGTTTCAATGCACTTTTCCCAGGTCCCATGCCGGTAATTCCACCATGCACAATAGCGGCTTTGGCCTGCATTACCTGATAATTCTTAGCTTTTACGCTTTCGTCGTCTACATCAGCGGTTTTTGCTTTGCTGGAGGTAAAGGTTTCAATCCGGCTCATCCATGTATGTACACGGTTTCCACCGATGAGGTTGGTGTTTAATGCAATAATCAGGAAGAGAACAATGGCCACAACCGATGAAGATATAAAGCCTGCAATGTATTTCCAGTGAAGCTGTCCTATGATCAGAACAATTACAGAAACCATCAGGATCATCAATGCTGTAGAACCGTTGTCTTTCGCTACCAATACAAATACCAGCAGGATGGGCCCGAAGATGTACATAATGTTCTCAATCGGAAGCCTTTCCCGTGTTATTTTCTTGGTCAGATACCTGCAGAGATAAATCACAAGCATTAAAAACGCAAATGATGACGGCTGGAATGAGATAGGTGTTCCCGGGATTTTCAGCCATCTTGAAGCACTGGCCCCATCAATGGTTTGCCCTGTAAACATGGTGATTACGAGCAGAACAATCATTAAGCCGAGCAGGATACTGCTGAGCTTTCCGATATACTCATATTTCACCATTCCAACCACTCTCATGATCACCAGACCTAGAACTACAAAGAACATATGCTTGATAACGTGGCCTGTAGTGGTCCCGTTATTAACAATATATTCCAGATTTGAACTTGCAGAGTATACCGGGAAAATAGAGAAAATGGAGATCACAAGGATGACCATCCAAAGTACTTTATCGCCCTTTAGCAATTCAATTCTGCTTTCTGTGTTCTGTTCGTCCATATTTTTGTATTGATGTAAAATGTATTGTACAATGTACTTTTACATCCAACTTTTCTTTTACTTTAATACCTGCTCCTTAAACTGTTTTCCTCTGTCCTCATAGCTTTTGAACAGGTCAAAACTTGCGCAGCATGGGGAAAGAAGAACGGTGTCTCCGCTTTTTGCCAGTGATTTTGATATTTTCACGGCTTCTTCCATGCTTGACGTATCATAAATGAATTCTTTTTTGTCTTTAAAGAAGTCTATGATCTTCGTATTGTCTATTCCCAAGCAGACAATTGCTTTTACTTTTCTTTTAACGAGCTCTTCAATTTCTGAATAGTCGTTTCCTTTATCTAATCCTCCCACGATCCATACTGTAGGAGTTTTCATGCTTTCTAAAGCGTAGTAAGTAGCGTTTACGTTCGTGGCCTTACTGTCGTTGATGTATTTTACACCATTGGCTTCTGTTACAAATTCAAGTCTGTGCTCTACGGCCTGGAAAGTCATCAGTGAGTTTCTGATGCTCTCGTTGTTGATTTCCAGTATTTTACCGGCAATGGAAGCCGCCAGGCTGTTGGCTACATTATGGTTTCCAAGAAGGGAAAGTTTGTCAATTTTCATTGAAAATTCGTCCTTCATTTTTACCACGATCTGATCGTCATCCATGAAACCTCCTTCAGCCAGTTTTTCTTTTGTGGAGAAAGGGATCATTTTCGCTTTTATTTCCAGCTTTTCAAGAATATTTTTACTCATTTCATCATCTTTGTTGTAGATGAAGAAATTGTCATTTTCCTGATTCTCGGCAATTCTGAATTTAGCTAAAGCATATTCTTCATAATTGTAGTTGTACTGATCCAGGTGATCCTGAGACAGGTTCAGGAGCAGGGAAATATAAGGTCTGAAATTCTGAATGTCATCCAGCTGGAAAGAACTTACTTCCAGAACATAATATTCATGATTTTCGTCAGCCACCTGCTTTGCAAAGCTGTAGCCGATATTTCCTCCGAGCCCTACATTCAGTCCGTCATTTTTTAGGATGTAGTAGATCAGGGAAGTGGTTGTTGTTTTTCCGTTGCTTCCTGTAATGGCAATGATCTTCGCATCAGTAAATTCTGAAGCAAATTCAATTTCAGAGGAAAGTCTTATTCCTTTTTCATGAATTTTGTGAACGATCTCCGCCTTTTTGGGAATTCCCGGGCTTTTTACGATCCAGTCGGCATTTAAAATCCTTTCTTCGTTGTGGTTTCCTTCCTCAAATTCAATTTCATTGTCGGCTAAAAACTGCTTATAGTTATCCTTAATAGCGCCTTTGTCTGAAAGAAAAACCTCCAGACCCTGTTTTTTCGCTAAATAAGCAGCTCCGCATCCGCTCTCTCCACCTCCTAAAACAACTATTTTCATATTTATTCTTTTGTAAAATGTAAAATGTATTAATGTAATTTGGTTTTATTTTTAATACTCTTACTTTAAAATTTATCTCATTTTTAATGTGATCAGGCATACAATAGCCAGCACTACACCGATGATGATCATTCTGTTCACGATCTTGCTTTCGTGAAAGCCTCCTTTCTGATAGTGATGGTGTAATGGCGACATTCTAAAAAATCTGTTATTCTGAGCGTATTCCAGCCCGTATTTTCTTTTTCTGTATTTGAAAACAATCACCTGCAGCATAACAGACACATTTTCAATCAGGAAGATCCCGCATAACACCGGAATCAGAAGTTCTTTTCTTAAAATAATTGCTAAAACGGCAATGACCCCTCCCAGCATCAGACTTCCTGTATCGCCCATAAAAACCTGTGCAGGATAGGTATTGTACCAGAAGAAACCAATCACGGCTCCTACCATGGCTACCGCAAAAATGGTGGTTTCACCCATATTCGGGAGGAACATGATATTGAGGTAGTCTGCAAAAATAATGTTCCCTGAAAGATAGGCGAACAGGGCAAGGGTAAGCAGTATGATGGCACTGGTTCCTGCTGCCAGCCCGTCTATTCCGTCTGTGATATTGGCGCCGTTTGATACGGCAGTCACGATGAAAATAACGATCGGGATAAAGACAATCCATGCCCACTCATGGGCATCTTTATCATTCACCCAAAATAGAATTCCACTGTAATCGAACTCATTGTTTTTGGCAAACGGAACGGTAGAAACGGTGATCTTTTCTGTAGGCATAAAGTTCTGCTCTACATTGTTTCTGTTTACCACTTTTGCGTCTGCATACTTTCTTTTAACGGTAATATCCGGGTGGAAATACATTGTAATTCCGACAATTAGCCCTAATCCGACCTGGCCTACAATTTTAAATTTTCCGCTCAGACCGTCTTTATTTTTCTTGATTTTCTTTAAATAATCATCTACAAAACCTATAGCACCCATCCATAACATGGAAACAAGCAGCAGAACGATGTATACATTGGTGATTCTGGTAAAAAGAAGCACCGGAATGATGGTTGCAACGATAATGATCAGTCCGCCCATGGTAGGAGTTCCTTCTTTCTGCTTTTGTCCGTCTAGCCCAAGGTCACGTACCAATTCGCCCATCTGTTTTGATCTCAGATAGTTGATGATCCTCTTTCCATAGACCAGGGCAATAATGAGAGAAAACAGCACAGCGATGCCTGCCCGGAAAGAAATGTATTTCAGCATTCCCAATCCCGGTATGTGGATTCCCTGACTGGTTAGATATTCGTATAGATAGTATAGCATAGTTTCAATTATTAATAAATGATAAGTGATTATTGATGAATGATAAATTACTAGCTTCCAATAATCGTTTATAAATTTATTTACTCATTAACTTCCAAAGTTCGTTGATCGTCTCTTTGTCGTCAAAATGGTGTTTTACGCCATTAATTTCCTGGTAGTTTTCGTGGCCTTTGCCGGCTACTAAAACAATATCTTTCGGTTCTGCAAACCTGATCGCCATTTTTATGGCTTCTTTTCTGTCCGGAATTGAAGTGTATTTGCTGAAGTTTTGAGATTCAACACCTGCTTCAATTTCTTTGATGATCTGGGCAGGATCTTCTGTTCTCGGATTGTCTGAAGTGATGATTGCCAGTGTTGATTTTCTGGTGGCAATATTTCCCATTTCAGGTCTTTTGGTGTGATCTCTGTCGCCTCCACACCCGAAAACGGTGATCAGTCTTTCGTTTTTCGTTCTGATGTCATTGATGCTGTCCAGAATATTTTCTAAAGCATCCGGAGTATGTGCATAATCGACGATGAAGAAAATTCCTCCATCTGATTTGAATGTTTCAAACCTTCCGGAAACTCTTTTCAGCTTACTGATCGCCTGTAAAATTTCATCCTGCTCAAAACCCAATTCGGAAGCAATTCCAAACACCAGCAGTAGATTATAGACATTGAATCTTCCGGTCAGTGTGGTCCAGAATTCTTTTCCGTTGAAGTTCAGAAGCATGCCGTTGAAATCGATTTCCAAAGATTTTCCATGGTAATCGGCCATGGTTTTCAGGGCATAAGACTTCTTTTTTGCTTTTGTGTTCTGAAGCATTACCATACCGTTTTTGTCATCTACATTTGTGATGGCTACGGCAGAATCTTCGAGTCCGTCAAAAAACCTTTTCTTTGTTTTAAGATATTCGTCGAACGTTTTATGATAGTCTAAATGATCGTGGGTAAGATTGGTGAAACCTGCCACTTTAAAATGTAAGCCTTCAATTCTGTTTTGGGCAATTCCGTGAGAACTTACTTCCATAAAAGCAAATTCGCAGCCCTCTTGAACGGCCTGAGCTAAAATTTTATTAATGGTAATAACATCCGGAGTGGTATGTGTTGCCGGAATAATTTTTTCACCGATTCTGATTTCCACTGTAGAAAGGAGTGCAGAATCATAGCCTAAGTTTGTGAATACATCAAAAAGAAGGGTAGACACAGAGGTTTTTCCATTAGTTCCGGTAACGCCGATCAGTTTAAGCTTCTGAGATGGGTTTCCATAAAAGTTGGATGCCAGATATCCCAGTGCCTTGGATGAATCTTTCACCCTGATGTAAGTTACCCCTTCATCCATTGTTCCGGGGAATTCTTCACACACAACAGCTTTTGCACCTTTTTCAACAGATGATGCAATGTATGAATGTCCGTCTGCAACGGTTCCTCTCACTGCAATATAGAGTGAGCCTTCCGTGATCTTCCTGCTGTCGAAAACCAATTCTGTGATCTCACGGCTATCATCGCCGTGAATTTCTAAAACTGGAATCCTTTTTAATAATTCTGTTATTATCATTTTATACCTGACAGGAACTTTCCTATCCTTTATTAATAGTCCTTTTGGGACTGGTTCTGTTATTTTAATTCTGCAGAGACAAATAAATTCTCTGGTTTTTGCTGATTATGGTGCCTTCCAGCGGGAACTGTTCTTTGATTCGTCCAACTCCTTTATAATCAATTCTGTAGCCCATGTTTTCCAATTGAGGAATCACATTTTTACCGATAAGTCCTACTACATTAGGCATCTGCTTATTATTAACCGCTACCTTCACATTAGGCTCAACCATTTTATTAAGGTTTACCTTTCTGTCTACCAGCATTTCTTTTTCAATATTCTGTGGCGTTTTCAGGAATGTTTTTCCTGCAATTTCCTTAAATACCGGAGCTGAAACAGGTCCTCCGTAAAAGCCTATTGCCGTATTAGGCTCGCTGATCATCACATAACATGTATATTTTGGATTGTCAGCGGGATAAAAGCCGGCAAAAGAAGCTCTGTACTTCATTGGACCGGGAAGCCAGTATTCAAATCTTGCGGTTCCTGTTTTTCCTGCCATTTTCAGGTTCGGGGTGAAGATGCTTCGTCCTGTTCCTTTTTCTACAGCTTTGGTCAGTGCGCTGGTCATCATTTTGATTGCTTTTTCTGATGCCATTTTGCTGACCATTACTTCGGGTTTTGCGTTGTAAACTACTTTTCCTTCTTTCATGATCTTGTCGATGAATAGAGGCTTAAGCATTTTACCGCCGTTAGCAACGCCGTTATAGAAGGTTGTTAACTGTAAAAGATTGATATTTGATGAATATCCGTAAGATATGGAAGCCAGTGTTGCGGCATTCCATCTTTTGTGTTCAGGAGTCAGAATCTTCGGTTTTGTGATTCCCGGAAGCTCAATGTCCATTTTATCGAATAATTTCCATCTTTTCAGGTGATCAAGGAAGATCTGTGGCTTTTCTGCATAATATTTTGTAATTAATTTTGCAGTTCCCACGTTGCTTGACTTGGCTAAAACATCACTTATATCGTAAGTTCCTCCGCCGTGGCCGTCAGAAATTCTCTGCTTTGCATAGGTCCAGACTCCGTTACCGACATCTACTGTTGTATTTTCATCAATAAAACCATCGTCCATTGCTGCCAACAGAGATATGGTCTTAAAGGTAGAACCGGGCTCAATATTATCTTTTAAAGCATAGTTGTAAGAATCCTCGTATTCTCCGGACTCTGTTCTTCTCAGGTTCACCAGGGCACGTACCTTTCCGGTTTGTGTCTCCATGACAATCACTGTTCCGTGCTTGGCTTCATAAGTAATCAGCTGCTTCTGTAAAGCAGAATGCGCAATGTCCTGAATTCTGAGATCTAAGGTGGTGTAAACATCTTCGCCATCTACAGGTTCTTTTACTTTCCAGTAATCGATTGGCTTCCATTGTGACGAGTTGATTCTTTGCTCCAGTCTTTTTCCATCGGTTCCTGTAAGGTATTTTGAAAAAGCACCTTCCAGGCCGGCTTTCACTTCTCCGTTATCCATACCTATAGTTCCGGATCCTATCTCTGAAGTGGCAAGCTCACGCTTATAATTTCTGTCTACGATAAAGCCTCCTTTATTTTTGCCTTTTTTAAAGATCGGAAAGTTTCTGATCCTGTCGTATTGGTCGAAATCAAGGCCTTTAACCAAAGTATAGTATTGGTTTTTCTTCTTTTTCTGTTCGTCAAACTTCTTTCTGAATTCTCCTCTGGGTTTTCCGAACATTCTGCTCAGAGAATCTGTTAATGCACCGATATTGTTGGTGTATATCGTATCCTTCATTGTTTTAAAATCAAGGTAGATATCATAGCGCATTACGGTGGTGGCCAGAATAGATCCGTCTGAAGCGAACAGGTTTCCGCGGGCAGCCTTAAGAGTGGCTTCGCGGTAGTTTTTATTAATGTAATCGTCTTTAATTTCCTGAACATTAGTGTTTTGCAGGATTACAATCCTTGCAAGGAACATCACAAATACGCACAGAACTCCTACAGCGAAGAGGTAGCCCCACCTTAACGTTTTTTTACGTTTGTTATCGTATTCATTTTGTTTTTGCATCTGTACTGTCCAGTTTTATTAGCAGTTTATGAGGATGGTTTTCCAAAGTCATCAGTGAGTCTTTTGCTACTTCCTTCCCCAGCTGGGATTCCATTTTTACTTTGATAAGCTTACTCTGGGCGTAAGCGTTTCTCGATTTATATTCTTCTGTTTCTTCTTTTAATGCATTGACAATTTTGATCTTCTTGTTGACGAGGTGATTGCTATAAATCATTGCCATCATGAGGACGAACAACAGTAAAAAATACTTGTAATGAGTTTTGATCTCATCACGGTTCAGAAAGTTTCCTTTTATAATGTCTATAAAAGTGAGCTTCTTCTGAGGGCGGTTTGTTGTTCTTTTTGCCACGTTGTTTACACTTTAATTCCGGTTCTCATTTTTGCACTTCTTGCTCGTGAGTTTTCTTCAATTTCCTTATCATCCGGGATGATCGCTTTACTCTTTAGTAATTCAAAGACCTTTTTATAATTTCCGTAGATATCTCTCTGCTGCTCTCCTTCAAACATCCCATTCTTCAGGAATCTTTTTACCAGACGATCTTCTAATGAATGGTAAGAAATCACAACAAGCCTTCCGCCGGGTTTTAAAATATTCAGAGACTGAACAAGCATTTCTTTCAGGGCTTCAAGCTCCTGGTTAACTTCTATTCTTATGGCCTGGAAAAGCTGAGCATAGAATTTATTAACCTTATGGGGCGGAAGGTAGCTGAAAAGTTTTTTCAGGTCTTCGGTCGTAGTGATGGTTTTCGTTTTTCTGTGATGGACAATATCTCTTGCCAGCTTTCTTGCTTCTCTCAGTTCACCGTAGTGATAAAAGATATCGGCAAGTTCTGTTTCCTCATACTCATTGATCACCTTTTTGGCATCAAGATTCTGCATCACGTTCATTCTCATATCCAGAGGAGCGTTGTTTCTTGTAGAAAAGCCTCTTTCTGCTTCATCAAACTGATGGGATGAAACGCCAAGGTCTGCCAATACTCCGTCTACCTGAGAAATTCCATACATCAGCATAGAGTTTTCCAAAAACCTGAAATTCTGATTTACCAGTGTAAATCTTGGATCTTCAATTGTATTTTTAAGAGCATCCAGATCCTGATCAAAACTGAAAAGCTTTCCCTTTTCTGAAAGTCTGCACAAAATTTCTCTTGAATGGCCTCCTCCTCCAAAAGTGCAGTCCACGTATATTCCGTCAGGATTCGTCACCAAATCATCAACGCTCTGCTTCAATAAAACGGGGTTGTGGTACATACTTAATTGTGTTTTTACTTGCTTTTTACGGCAAGTGTGGTTTATTCTTCATCGAAAGAGCCCATTACATCTTCGGCCAGGCTTGCAAAATCAGCTTCATTGGTAGAAATCACCTTTTCATAGGCTTCTTTATCCCAAATTTCAAAAAGCTCTCCTGCGCTGGTAATTACAGTATCTTTCTGAAGGTTTGCAAAATGAACCAGATCTTTTGAGATCTGAAGTCTTCCTGCATTGTCCAGTTCTACTGTTTTTACCCCTGCCGTAAACATTCGAATGAAATCAGCATTCTTTTTAATGAATCTGTTTAGCTTGTTAATTTTGCCCATCAGTTTGTCCCATGCATTCATAGGATAAACTTCAAGGCAAGGTTGGAACACAGATCTCTTGACTACAAACGCCTTATCGTCGAAGTTTTCCATCTGTTTGATCAGGGAGGAGGGAACTTTTAACCGGCCTTTGTCGTCAATTTTACACTCATATGTTCCAATGAAACTTTTCATTTGGGACAAATTTATATAATAATTTCCAAAATTTCCCACTTTTTCCCACTTTTTGACTTAATGTTAATAAGTTTTATTAAAGATTCAATTTGAAAGAGGTAAGTGGTTGATATTTTGTCTATTGCAAAAATTGTTATTTAAGCCATAATAAAGAGGTTCTGAAAAAAATAAAGAAAAAGGATGATATTATATTATTTTTACTTTAAATTAGGGTAATCAAAATTTTTTTGAGGTTTAATTTGTATTTTTGCAGAGCTTTATTAAGGCATTTTATGATATTTAGTACAAAAAAAGAAAAGAAATATACTTTTGTAGAGGCGGGAGAAGGACATCCATTGGTGCTGTTGCACGGTTTAATGGGTGGTTTGAGTAATTTCGATAAGATGGTAGATTTTTTTTCTGAAAAGGGATTCAAGGTATATGTTCCCCAGTTGCCTATCTACGATCTGCCGGTACTCAATACTAATCTTACTACTCTTGCCAAATATATTATCAAGTTTATAGAAAGTCATATTTCCGAGCCTGTTACGATTGTAGGAAACTCAATGGGAGGGCATGTAGGATTGATTATGACTCTGGCAAGACCAGATCTGGTAAAGAATCTTGTATTAACAGGAAGCTCCGGATTGTACGAAAGAACTTTCGGAGACAGTTTCCCAAGGAAAAACGACCGTTCCTATATAAGGAAGAAAACGGAAGAGGTTTTCTATGATCCTGCTATCGCCACGGAAGATCTTGTAGACGAGGTTTTTTCTGTAGTAAATGACAGGATGAAGGGAATTAAAACAGTAATGCTGGCCAGAAGCGCGATCAAACATAATATGCTGAACGACCTTCCTAAGATTGTAACACCAACATGTCTGATCTGGGGAAGACAGGATAATGTAACGCCTCCTGAAGTGGCTGAAGATATGCACAAGTTTATTCCAAATTCGGATCTCTTCTGGATCGAGAAATGCGGACATGCTGCGATGATGGAGAAGCCGGACGAATTTAATGAAATTCTCTACAGCTGGTTAAAAGATAAAGTTTAAAACAAATAAATTATAGACCATTAAGAGCTTTTCTTAATGGTTTGTTTTTCTAAAAAATATTCGAAAGATGGTTATTAAAACAGCAAATTTTGTAAAGAGTAGCGGGAAATGGCAGGAATGCCCTGAGCCTACTATGCCTGAATATGCTTTTATCGGAAGGTCTAATGTCGGAAAATCATCATTGATCAATGCAATGATGAATCATAAAGATCTGGCAAAAACTTCCGGAACTCCGGGGAAAACTCAGCTGATCAATCATTTTTTAGTGAATGAAGACTGGTACCTGACGGATTTACCGGGCTATGGGTATGCAAAAGTTTCAAAATCTATAAGAAAGGACTTTGAAAAGCTGATCACCAATTATATTTTAAACAGAAGAAACCTTGTGAATCTTTTTGTTTTGGTAGATTCACGACATACTCCGCAAAAGATTGATCTGGAATTTATCCAGTGGTGTGGGGAAAGCGGAATTCCTTTTTCGATTGTTTTCACGAAAGTGGATAAGCTGAAACCGAATATTGCCATCCAAAATGTAGAAAATTATAAAAATGAACTGCATAAAACCTGGGACGATCTTCCTGAGCTGTATGTAACTTCTGCAGAAAAGAAAACGGGTGGTGATGAGATTCTGAACTTCATTCAGAAAACGAATGAATTCCTGAAAAATAATAATGTAAGTTTTGATGAGTAACATAATCTGGAAAATTAAAAGCTTCGATGAGTTTACGGTTCCTGAGCTGTATGCTGTTTTAAAGGCCCGTATTGATGTTTTTGTCATTGAGCAGAACTGCCCCTATCCTGATCTGGATAATTATGACCAGAAGGGAATTCACATCTGGGCTGAAGAAGATGGCCAAGTTCTGGCGTACTGCCGTGTTTTTGACAAAGGAATAAAGTATGATGAAACTTCTTTCGGAAGGGTTCTGACAACGGAACAGGCGAGAGGCAAAAACTTAGGCAGACAGCTGATTAAATATGCAGTAGAAACCATAGAAAACCGTTTCCATACTTCAGAGATCAAGATTTCGGCGCAGGATTATTTATTAAGATTTTACTCTGAATTCGGATTTATAGATACCGGAAAAAAATACCTGGAAGATGATATTCCGCATACGGAAATGATTAGGAAATAGAAAAAAGCGAAGAGAAATCTTCGCTTTTTGTGGTATGATGAGTGTTTTTTAATTTTTGCCTGTGATGGCTTTTACAATAATAGGTTCCAAATTAGATGGCAAATCAGCGGATTTTATCTGATATTTTTTGATTTTCATTTCTTTAAACCATTTTTCCCAATACTCTTTAATCACGGCTTCTTCAAATGGGTTTCCTTTTTCTGGATTGAGTCCTAGCACGATGACTTCCAGGTTACTTAGGTTATCATTGGCTTTTACGAAGCCTAAATTATTCTTCTCAAATATCGTTTTAAAATCAGATGCTGTTAGATTGTTTGACTTAATGAGCTTTGAGGTTAAATATGATGTTTTTTTGTCCTGAGAAAACATGGTGTCCTTATGGTACATATATCCATCGGTCAAAATGAAAAGTATATTTCTGTGATCATCCTTTACACAATAGTCTTTAATCTTATTTCTAAAAAATTCCCAGATGTCAGAACCTACATAGTTTCCGTCTTTAATGGCTGATTGATAGATGTTGGTAGGGAATTGAGCATATCTTTTTTCAACGGTATTGAAATAGGCTTTGTTAGTATTTTTATCGAAAGAAACTTGAAGTTCTTTCGTAAAATCATTGATTTTGGGATCAGAAGGTTCGGGATTGAAGAAAACCTGCATCTGATCATTATATGTGACGATTCTTTTTGTTTTGATATGGTTCAGAAATCCTTTTTCGATCGCTTTAATATATTCTATATCTCTCTGGAAATGCTCCATTGTCGGATTGGGGTTTGTTTTGGGATCAATCCGGTCGGATAAATCAATCAGAATACTGACATTGATGTTGTTTGAATCAACAGGAGGAGGACAGTGTTTACAGGGTGGAGGCGGGTTTTTACCACATGAAACCAAAGATGTGATGAGTAATAAGTATACTATTTTTTTCATAACAAGTGATTTATAATGCAGATAAATAAACTAGATTCTGGTTATCAGCGTTGGCTCCCACAACATCTAGATTGCTACTGTAGGTATCAATACAGCTGTCGATCATGGTTTGTTTCTCCGTTTTTGAAACGGCTATTTTTTCACCAATATAAGTAACCCAGCCCTGAACATATTCTGAAGCATAGAGTTTGTAATCTTTAGTTGGAATAATCACTCCGTCAATGATGTTTTGAAGTTCTTCAATCCTTCCGCGTGTCTTTATGATGAGTTCTTTAGTGGTTCCGATATTAGCAAGGATTTCTTCAATTTCTTTTTTTAGAACATTGATTTTCTCCAAGAGAAAAAGCACCTTTTTCTGTCTGATTTCCTGTTCGTTTTTAATTTTATCTTTCTCTCTGTGTTCCTTCATCACAAAATCGAAAACCAGTCCCCAGATAAGGTACACAATAAATCCCGCGAAAATAATCCCCCAAAACTGATTTTTGGTAAAAGCGATTTTAAGATCAAATGGGGGAGAGTCGAAGGTTTTGTTAAGTTCATATAATTTAGACTCAATTTCATACGCCAAAATAGCATCAAAGATAAAGGTGATGATGAATAGCAGTCCCAGTTTGATATAATTGAGCCAGGTTTTATTTTCTCCGAACATATGGATCAAAAACCCAAGTCCTAAGAAGACAAATGGAATTAGGGTGACAAAGGCTCCTTCAATAAGGCCTTCGTTCCAGGCTTTGCTAAGTGCCTGTGCATCTAAAACACTTTGAATAACTGTACTTTTTGCATCAAAACTTTTAAAAAATGCGGAATAGGAAGTTGAAATATAAAATGTAAGCAGGTATAAACTGATGGGAATAAGCAGAATAGTGCCGATCCAGAATTTTGTGGAAGCCCCTTTTGTTGCTTTTATATTGTGTTTTTCCGGATTCCTGGGTAAATCGTTGATTTCTGCTTTTAAGCTTTCAATTTTATTCTGATGGTCTTCAATTTCTGTATTTCTATGGGTAAGCTGTTCTTCTTTGGTTTCCAATGAAACAGAGAGTGCTTTAATCTCTGTTTCTCTATTTTTTTGTTCGTTTACATAAGATTCTTTGAGCTTTTGCTGCTTTTCCACCATTTCTTTTTCCTCATTCTGGAATTTGGAATAGACGGCGTCCAGGCAAATGAAGAGGGTTGTATGATTTCCATTATTTCTGGAACTGTCCCTGTAACCGGATTCATGGTATGTTCTTTTTCTGCTTTCCTCAGGGGATTCTGCATTGGGATCAATTTCCGGTTTTGGAGACTCTTCTTCCAGAGTTTCAACCGGAACTGACTTTAATTTGAATAAATTTTTAATATGGGTCGTCATGATCAGTTAGTTTTTTAATTCATATAAAATATCTGTTTTATTTTTTCCGGTCTTAACAGAGTGTATCAGATAATCGACAATCTCTTTTACGTTTTCTTCCAGGAATCCAAACATCAGAACATATTTTTCCATCGCAGAATATTCGTTTGGAGAGACGATTCCGTCTGCCCAGATCATTACCGTGAGGTCATAGAGATAGTCTACTTTTTCTTCAATTGTCTGGGGAACGAGCGATCTAAAATTGATGGGGTTTAAAAGGATCTCATCCAGGTTTTTAGGCGAAATACCTCTGTCTTCCGCACATTTATAAAGCATTTTCAGTTCCAGGGTACTGAAATCATCATCGCAGATAGCCATTTGATATAATCTTAAAAAGTGTGCTTTAAGATTTTCAGTAATTTGAATATTTTCCATGGTTCGATTAGTTTTCTTTGTTTTTTCTAGGATTAATAATAATATCCCGGGAATGCGCTCTCGGTTGTGTCGGAAACGCTGTACCTTCTACCGGATTTTCTACGATTTCTTTCTTTTTTTCTTTTGGCTTTTCAACAAAGGCAATGAGAAGAAAGAGAATTCCGGTTATAATATCCATAGGAGTCCAGATACTTTTTCTATAGAGATAAATAGGAAGCACAGGGTTGAAAAGAATGAGAATAAAGAGAAAAATGATGCTGAAATAATATTGTTTAAAACGGACAGCATTATATAAAACAAGTAAGGCTCCGATGGAGACAAGAATTCTCAAAATAGTATAATATTCTATAGGAAGTCTGAAAATGGCTACGAAACAACAGATCGCACATAGGGTAAGAAAAGGTTTCATGGGATAAAGGTTTTAAAATCCGGTTTTGAGATTAAATTTGTAATTAAAATTATCTTCAGACATAAAAACGAAAATGAAAAAATCAATCAGTGCAATGAATGCGGGAATGAAAGTCCAACAGAATAGCAAATAAAATAATCCTAATTTATTTTGGCCTAAATAAAATCTATGAATGCCTAGTCCGCCTAAAAAGAAAGCAAGCATTGCTGCAGTAAATTTTGATTTCATATGGTTAAACTCTTGATAATATTTCGTTCTTTTTACTTTCAAACTCTTCAACAGAAATAATTCCGTTATCCATTAATCCTTTCAGTTTTTGTAAAACAGCAAAGGGATCTTCAGCTTCTATAAGCGTTGTAACAGGCTGTGAAGTTGGAAAGGGTTGTGCTATTATCGGAGTGGCATTGTTTACTGTAACCCCACCTGCTGATGCTCTTCTGACTTCAAGGTCTTTTTCTCGTCTTACTCCTCTCATTTTCTCTTCAATTTCCTGGGCAAACTGATAGAGTTTTCTGGCTTGGGCTTTGGGAAGATAATCCATCATATTGGTGTAATTGCCTACGGTTTTCATTGTAAACGTAGCCCCTAAAATCCCTTCTTTAATATGGCAATCTGCAATATCTACCCAATTATAATCCTGGAAGTCCATGGATAATCCAAAGTTTTTAGGTCTACAGAAAATAATTCTTCTGTTGGTAAGCGCTATACAGTCTGGAGAAAAATTGATAGCAGGCTTTTTTTGGACCGCAATATATTCTACAAATTCCTGAGATGTTATAAGATCATTGATTCTCTCTAAAAGCTTTTCAACAGCTTTGGGATCTTGTTCTTCGTTTAAAAAATTCTTTAAATTCATGATGTTTTGTTTTCAAGTTATTTCACATCTTTGTAATATACGTACCCTACCTTTTTGCTTTTTATCACCTGTACTTTATACCAGGAATCCTGTTTGGATAAGTGTTTTAGTTCAGTGTTTTTAGGAACGGTCTCTATTACTTTAGACTTTAGAAAAGGTTTTTCATAGATCTTAGTTACTGCAATCCCTGCGAAATACCGGTTGTTGGTATTGATGTTGATTTCATCAATCCGGATTTTCGAAGAGTTGTAAGATTTGTTTTTTTTAGTGTAATGGAAATCTGGTGATGCTTTAGATTTCTTTTTTCTAGAAGATGATTTCTTACCATAAGAACCACCACTGCATACGCCGCAGCTCCCCCCGGAAGAGCAATGAGCGCAACCTGTACAATTGGAACAGGCGCTACAGGATGCAGAACCGATACATCTTCCCCCGTGACTGGAGCTTCCGGAGCCGGAAGAACTGAAAGAATCAGCAGTAAGCATACCGATGCTTAGGATAAGTATAGAGATAAATGTTTTCATGGATATTAGTTTCCGTTAATAGTTTTCTAAAGTTTTATGGAGCTCCTGTTTGAAATTATATATTTCATCCAGATTATTGAGCAGTATTTTTTCTCCGGCTTCTTTACCATTGTGAAAGGTTTCCAGATATTTGTTGGCCGTATTAAAATGTAACCTGCAGATTGGCTTTCTGTTATTATCATCCAATAAAATTCCGAAATAGGATAATGTATCTCTGTAAGCAATTCTTGCAGAAGGTATTTTTTCTCTTAAAATAGCTTTTATGATTTGAAATCCTTCCAGTTCTTCTTCAGTGGTTACAATTTTAGAATCAGTGTTTTCATCGATAGATTGGGATGATTTTATGCTTTCTTCCTGCTTTTCAATCTGCTCGTTGATGCTTAATGCAGATTTAAGCCTGAAACTGATGGATTCATTGATGGAAGTTGCCAGAGCCTTCTTGGTATATTCCTTAAAAGAAACCATTCTGCTGGCCGTCAGATGTTTTTCAAAAAACCTGCTGACTAATAATTTTACCAGTTCATCAGAAGGGGTTTCAATTTCTTTTTCAAATTCTTTTCTGATCGCCTTGATGTATTTTAAGGCTTCGGCAGAATCTAAAATGCTTTCCAGATTGTAATCTTTTTTAGTGAAGCTTTCAAGGATTTTGATAGAGCTGTCTTTTAGATCTTCAATATTAATGGTGAAAAATGGCTTTTCATCCATAATATTAGGTTTTTCCAAGTCTGTATAAAAATTGTAAATAATTCCATTGGTCAACACGCCAAACCGTGTTTTTGAAACATGATAATACCGGTGAAGCTGGGAATTGTGAGCATCAGCACTTTCTTTCCAGTGCTTGCATTCAATGATGAAAATGGGTTCATCATTATTTTTGATCACATAATCTACTTTTTCTCCCTTCTTTGTTCCGATATCACAAACATGTTCGGGTACAACCTCCGTAGGGTTGAAAATGTCATATCCGAGGATTTGTATAAATGGCATTACAAATGCATTTTTTGTAGCTTCTTCCGTGCTTATCTGGTCTTTCAGACCGACTACTTTCTGGTGTAACTGTTCAAGTTTAATTTTAAGATCCATAGTGTAGTTTTTAAAGAGTTTCGTCAACGATTTCAGCAGTAGACGCATTTTTTTTCACAGAAGAAATCCCGATTTCCATTAAAGATTTGGAGCTGTAATATTGACTTTTACCAATGATTTCTCCGTTTCTTGCTTTTAATACAAAGTAATCTTTATGGTTCTTAGCAACTCTTCTGTCGTATCTTGACTCTTCCTGGGAATTGACCTTCACGGATTCAATGCCTTTTATACAAGATGCTTTCTGGACATAACCTTCACTGGTTAAAATGATTTCGCCATTTCCGGCCTTTAGATTAAACTGATACTCGCTGTTGACTCTTTGAGTGATAACAAATTTTTCCATGATTGTTAATTTTTGCATCCGTTTTTGTCACATGTTATTTTGTCATTTGTATTTACCCAGTGATCAGAATGGACATTAGTGTTAGTGCCGCAACCTGTTGTTCCTCCTTTTTGTCCTTTGTGAGTAATGTTTGTTGGAGTGTGTTTTACATTCATAATAAAATTTTTAAATGATTAATTGAGTCAAAAGTATAACGATTAGAAAATGAATCCTTACGGTTAACCGTAAAAGAAAAAAACCTTTCAAATTTTTGAAAGGTTTTATACAATATTTAAAAACAAGATTAAATAATTCCCAGATCTTTGCAGAAAGCTATTAATTGTTCATTGCTTGTAACTTCTAGTGCTTCTTTTAAACTGTTTAATTTTTTTTCCACACTGCTCAGGCTATTAGGCGTTATATGATTATTCTGCAGATACGTCGGGATATTTTTTTGCTGTATTCCCTGTGAAAGAAGAGAAACAAGCGTTATGTCATATGACGTAAATTCATAGCTATTTAGTCTTTTAACATCTTGTTTAAGGTCAAGAGACAGATAATTTTCATTGACGTAAACGGAAGCAATTGCTTTTTTCAGTTCTTTAGAATCGTTTCTGGCTTTACGGACGTACCCATTAATTCTGGATTCAGTAAAAAGCAAATCAATAATTCCTGATTTACGCTCTCCAGAAAAGACTATGATTTTTAATAAAGGCTGTAACTTGCGGACTTCTTCAATCAGTTCTTTTCCATCTTTAATATTCTGAAGGTGATGGTCTTCTTCATAAGAAAGGTCAGTAATCAACAAATCGTAAGGGTCATTTTCCCGAATAGATTTTTTAATTTTTGCTAAGGCATCATCGCAATAATAGACATAATCAACATTCGGAATGTTGAGCTCTTCTAATGTTTTCTGGACAGATAGACTACCCATCTCTTGGTCTTCGGCTATTAAAATTTTTTTGAACATTTTTTTAGTTTTTAGTAACAGGAAATGAAATGTCGACTTTCAGTCCCTTTTCTGTTTCGGTGTCAAAAATAATTTGTCCCTGCAAAATTTCTATACGGGAAACCGCATTTGATAATCCATTTTTATAAATTACCACTCCGGACATTCCAATACCATTGTCTTTATAATGGATGGTAATCTCATTATTAATTCTTTCAAAACGGAAAGAAACAAGGTTTGCTTTGCTGTGTTTTTTCATGTTGACAAGCAGCTCCCGAATGATTTGATAAATTTCTTCCTGTTTAGGTTGATTTACGTTTTCCCAAATGTTTTTCTCATTTCCGGCAACATATGTTTTTACAGTATCATTATTAAAAGAGCCAATTATATTTGATATTTTTTCGCTAAAATCCTGTTCATTTTTAGAATCTTCCTTTTCATAGGAAATATCTCTTGATTTCTCGTAAACGAATTCCAGCTCGTCCAAAGCCTCTTCTTTATCAAAATGTTCCTGATTTTCTATTTTGGTCATTACCTGATAAATGCCGTTGGCCACGATGTCGTGGACTTTTTTAGAAATTTTGAGCTGAGAGTTTTTTACTTCGATTTCTTTTTCTTGTTGAAGCTTTTTTTGTCTTTTCTTATATAAAATGATAATAATGATTAGTAGGGCAACAAGTAATCCTGAAAGGAAATACTGCCATAATAGTTGGTTTTCCTTTTCAGCTTTTTCAGCCTTAACTTTTGTGTTTTCGTATTTTATAAAAGCAAATTTAGTTGTGTAGTCATTACGACTCGCTTGTATGCTGTCGGATAAACTTTTATATATTTGAAAATGACTATTTGTATTTGCTGGTTTATCAACATAAATTATTCGTTCAATAGCTTCCAGTCTATCTTCAGGACTCTTGTTTAATTGAGCAATATCAAGCATTTTTTTTGCATAATAAAGTGATTTTTCAGGATTTGATTTCTTATTTATTTCTGCTAAATGAGCATAGCTTGAATTAGCCCCCCAAAAGTCATCATTTTCTAACTTAAGTTTTAGTATATTTTCTATATTAATTTGAGCCTCTGCATTATTGTTGTCAAGCCATTTTATATATTCAATATTGTCTTTGATTCTGTTTTTTAAGTTTAAATCTGAAAGGTTAGATAAATCAAGCTTTTGTAAAATGTCCAATGCTTGCTTATATTTCCCTGATTTATATTCTGCTACAGATTTATTGTTTAATATACTTAGTCTTTTTTGTTCTGATTCAATCTTAACGGAAAGAGCCTTATCGTACCATTCAATTGCCTGAGAATATTGATTTTGATTTAATTTCAAAGTAGCCATAGTATCATATAGCGAATAAAGGCTTTCATCATTTTCCTTCATCATTTTTAGGGCTTCTACTAATGTTGATTCTGCTCCTAAAAAATCACCTCTATTTTTTTGAGCGTTTGCTTGTACAATCAAGCTTTTAGAAATATTAGAAAAATCATTTTCTTTACTATAATAGCTTATGGCTCCCTGAAGTTTTTCATAAGCTTTAACGTCATTTTTTTCAAGCAGATTAATGGCTTCTTCATATAATTTATCTGCTTTTTTTATGTTAGGATTAATTTTAGAACTTTCCTCACATGAAGCAATGAGAAAGAAAGAAAAAAGGGAAAATAATAAATTTCGTATCATTTTACTAAAATAAAAAAAACCACTCTATAAAGAGTGGCAAAAATTTTTATTTTTTAGGAGGGAGTGTTGTTCCTGTCTCTCCTCCCGTATCTCCGGGGTTTACTCCGTCTCCGTCTGAACTTGTATGCATAGTCACCGGATTATTAGTTTGATTGTTCGTACATGGTGCCGTGTTGGCATTATTATTTGAAAATGCTAAACCGAATAGCATTAATATAAACTGGATCATTTTCCTTAAAATTTTGAAGTTTTTAGACTGTTTTTCTTCCTCTCATGATTTTCGATCACAAGCTGTACACGTTTAAAATTTCGAAGCGCTTCTAATTTTTTGGGAAGTGAACCTTCAAAAACGGAGGAGAAACATCTGCTTCCCAACCCGGAGTTTTCCTCCGTTTTATCTGGTGAATTTTGAAATCAGTTTTTTTGAGTTTGTTTTTTACTGTTTATTTCTTGCTGATCTCTGAGGACAAAGTAAAGACAGAAACGGGTGTCATTCCTAGACAGCGGAAAGACATCTGAAAGGGTGTAAATGTTTGATTTTTATGGGAATCCGTAATGTAATTGTCTCAGTTTTGTCTAATTTAGACAGCACTAATCCATTTAAACTAATTCCATGTTTGATAAGAAGAAATTGTTGCTAAAAAAAGCATACGAAAAAGCAAAAAAAGAGCTCAACAGGGTTAACTCTAGTAATGATTCTGTTTTAAATTACTTAGTCTTAGAACTTGAAGAAAAGTTTGATTCGGTTAAAGATGTAAGAACGTTTGTGAGGTATCATAAAAGACTTATAAAAGAAAATAAGGATTATGAAATAGATGAAATTACACTAGATCAGCTAAGCTGGTATGTGGGATATGATAATTTTTGGGAGTTTTGTGAGAATGCAGTGATTGAGAAAGATAAAGGGGAAACGAAGATAGAACTTAAAATAGACCAGGATGAAGATTCCCTTTCTGAAAGGCTATCCAAGATCATTATAAACATTACCAATCAGCCTATTTTTAACGTGCCTCAATTGGCAAAAAATGGGATGGGAATCGGAGCTGTGATATTGACTTTAGCTTTTGGGTTGGCTTATAATAGAGGTGAATTGGGTGAAGATAAATATATGTATTGGAACGGTGAAGAATACATAGGTACCAGCGATGCAAATGCTAACCCGAACTTCGAAATAGTGGCAATGGATAAAAATATACTTGACCACTTTAAGAAAATTACAAGACCGGATACTTTAACTGCAGAAAACGCTGTAGGTAAGGCCTGGTATTCAAAATATAATAATAAGGTGGAGTTCTTTACAATGGATGGAAAAAATCCAGAAAACGGGAAAGAGCTCAAAAAAGTTAGCGAACATATGGTGAACTTTTATGCTGGAATAAAGTAAAATATATTCCGCTTCAATTACTTTAATAAAAAAGCGAACATCAAATAGATATTCGCTTTATATTTTTAAGCTTCATTCAGCATTCCCAGCTCTCCGAAATGTTTTTTAAACTTCTGGATCTTCGGACCAACTACGGCGCTGCAGTATGGCTGTGTGGGGTTTTCATTATAATAACCCTGGTGATACTGTTCTGCGGGCCAGAACTTCTTAAACTGCGTTACTTCGGTTACATATTTTCCGGGCCATTTTCCCGATTCTTCAGATTTTTTAAGAGCTTCTTCTGCTTTAGCTTTTTCTGCTTCATCTTTATAATAAATAACGGAACGGTATTGTGTTCCGATATCATTGCCCTGTCTGTTCAGTTGGGTAGGATCATGAAGGAAGAAGAATACATCCATCAGTTGTGCATAGGAAATGATCTTAGGGTCAAAAGTGATCTGAACGACTTCAGCGTGTCCCGTTTCTCCAGTACACACTTCTTCATAGGTTGGATTGTCCTTGTTACCTCCCGAATAGCCTGAGACCGCAGACTGTACTCCTTTAAGCATATTGAAACAGCTTTCCACGCACCAGAAGCATCCGCCGCCGAAAGTGATCTGTTCTAAATTATTATTATCCATTATCTGTTGATTATTTTATTTATGGTTTTTCTGTTTCGCGATGGTAGAAATCAGTAAAAAGCCAATCAAAAGTAAGAAAAACTTTTTCATTTTGGATGAGAAATCCGATGATTTAAAACAGAATTGTTAAGCTGTTTTTTTAATTATTGGGTAGATATTAAATCTTATAAGTTGATACGCACAAAGGCGCAGGGCTAATATTCAACGTTCGTTTTTAAAGCGTGAGAAAATCAAAGTT
The DNA here is from genome assembly GCF_049887855.1 of Chryseobacterium sp. NFX27. Lineage (NCBI taxonomy): Bacteria > Pseudomonadati > Bacteroidota > Flavobacteriia > Flavobacteriales > Weeksellaceae > Chryseobacterium > Chryseobacterium sp. NFX27. Next base: position 199,658 of record NZ_JAGEKK010000008.1, read on the forward strand.
TTTCAGCAAGAATGAATGTATAAATGTTCAGCAGGATTCAATTTTATCTTAGATAATTCTTACGCCTTAAAACCTTCGAATTAGAAGAAACTTGCGCCTCCGCGATAACCAACAATATATTTAGGATTTCCGTAACAACGAAAATCTGTGTTATTTAGGCAATATGCAGAAAATCAATTCAGAATCTGTGTTTTGAAACAAAAAAAGCATCCCAAAAGGATGCTCCCATTATTTTTTTAATGTTGTTTTTGAGTTATTTTTCCCATACTAAAGCGCTCGCACCAAGAATGGCAGCATCTGCTTCATCAAGTTCACTGAAAACCAGTTTCACCTTATTTCTAAAAATAGGAAGAAGATTTCTTTCCATATGAAGTTTTGCAGGCTTCAAAATAAAATCACCGGCCTTGATCACGCCGCCGAATAAAAGTATGGCTTCCGGTGAAGAAAACATAACGAAATTAGCCAAAGCTTCGCCCAGCTTCTGCCCCGTATATCTGAAAACCTCAATAGAAATAGGGTCGCCTTTCAGTGCACATTCATGTACGGTTTTTGAATTAATAGACTCTTCAGGATATTGGCTTAGCATAGATTCAGGAAATTCAGCCCTCATTTTTTTTGCGGTGATCGCAATTCCTGTGGCTGAGGCATAAGCCTCCAGACTTCCTTCAGATCCAGTGCTCCAGTGCTTTCTTCCGCCGGGTTTTACGATAGTATGGCCAAGCTCTCCTGCAAAACCGTCATGTCCGTAAATCAGGCTTCCGTTGGAAATAATTCCGCTGCCTACCCCTGTTCCCAGCGTAATCATAATGAAATCCTTCATACCCCGTGCTGCTCCGAAAAGCATTTCTCCAAGGGCTGCAGCGTTGGCGTCATTAGTAATGGTACACGGCAGACTGAATTTGGCTTTCATCAGCTCACTGAAAGGGATCATTCCCTTCCAGGGTAAGTTAGGAGCCTGTTCGATGGTTCCTTTATAATAGTTGGCGTTAGGAGCGCCTACCCCAATTCCGTCAAAGTTTTTTTCTGTACCGTATTTTTCGATCAGGGGCTGAACCTGTTCATACAAAGCATCGATAAAATCTTCCACTTTTTCATACTCATCAGTTCTCAGACTTCCTTTTTCCAGAACTTCACCGCGATGGTTTACTACTCCGAACTTTGTATTGGTTCCGCCGATATCAATTCCTAGAGCAACTTGTTTTGATAAATCTATTAATGACATTTCCTGTTTATAAATTCTAAAGGGTTAAAATTATAAAAAAGATTGTATTAATGAATTATTAACAAACTTTTATTTGAAAAACTTTTACGCAGCTTTTGCCGGTTTCTTTTTTCTTCTTCCCCACCAGATCATAAATCCGGTGACAGGCAGCGAGGCGCACAGAAGGCTGACAATAAATGCAATGATCTTTGTGGGAAGTCCTAGAATAGCCCCCACATGAATATCATAGTTGGCTGCTACTGCTTTTTCCCCGAAGTTTTTGTCCTTAGGATCATGGGTGTGGAGCAGTTCACCGGAGTTTTCATCAAAGATCAGGCTGCTGTTTTTGTGATAAGAATAAGAAAGGTGCTTTATAAACACTTCAAAATTAGGATGCTCATGGTCATCCATATGCTCATGGCCGAGGTCAATAGCAAAGCCGAAGGCATCAGGATATTTCTGCTGTACAGTATTAATAACTTTATCCAGTGTTCCTTCAGTTCGTAGTTCTATAGGAGCTTTGGTTTTGATATGAGAGAAATCCGGATATTTTGTTTCCCCGCCGGAGAATATCACGTAGATCATGGCCTGTACAACAAAAAAGGCATAAAAAAGCCCTGTAATGGCGAAGATCAAAGCGAAGATGGAAGAATAAAAACCAAGCACATTATGAAGGTCATAATTTTTTCTTTTCCAGCTTTTTATGTTCTTCCACTTAAAAGAAAAGCGCTGCTTTCTGGCTGCTTTATTTTTAGGCCACCAGAGAACAATTCCGGTAATAAGCATGATAATAAAGATAATAACAGGGATTCCCACGACATAGGTTCCCCAGTCCTGCTTCAGTAAAAAGCTCCAGTGGATCATTTTTACAATATTGAAGAATCCGTTCTTTTCATCATATGTTCTGAGAACTTTTCCCGTATAGGGATTTACATAAGCTGCTTTATAAATAGGAAACTCATCAAAATAATTCCAGGTATCCGTATTATGTTCATACCAATAAAATATGTACGACATTTTTTTGTCGATCGGGACGTTTACCCAATGGATGGGATACTTTTCTTTTACCTGTTCGGCAACAGATTTTTCCATTACTCTTATTGGGAGAACCTGCTTTTGTGCTATATTCTGCTCGTTGTGGTAGATTACATCCTTTCTGGTGATGTTTTCTATTTCATCTTTGAAAACATAAAGTGCTCCTGTAATGGATATAATAAAAATAAGAAAGCCAATTCCCAGACCCAGCCACAGGTGCAGCTTGGCTGACCATTTCTTGAAAAAGCCCGGTTTTTTCTTATGATGATGTTTTCTCTTCATATCGCAGTTCAAAGTATCAAAGATAAGTTTATCTTTTTATTTAGTTTAATTAAAATTTATATTCGAGCATCAGGGTGCCTCTTCTTCCCAGTGAATTCACGAATTCGCTGTCACGTGCAGACCACCATGCAATGGCTGGCTGATACATTTTGTTGAACAGATTTTCAATACCCAAAGAAACTCTCCAGTTTTTATTGATTTCGTAGCTCGATTTAAAGTTAAAAACGGTGTATTCGGGAACATAGCCTTCTCCATACACAAACAATCCGGTTTTTGCATTGGTCTGGAATCTGTCCTGCTCAAAGGCATGCAGCATATCAAAACCAATGGATAGAGTCTGTAAAGGTCTTGCCTGAATGTAAGCAAGTACCTTAGGTGCAGAAATACGGCTGTTGTTAATTTTTGCTGAATAATCTCCGTCGTCTTTAATAGAAGTAATTCCTTCCATCCAACTGTAGCTTCCACCGAAATTGATCCATTTTGCAGGGGTAAAATGCAGGAATCCTTCCACTCCGTAAACAATTTCCGGCGACCTCTGTATGGTTAATGCCCGGTCCGCGCTCTGTACAAATGAAGCCCCCAGTTTTGAAGTACTTACATAAGAGGTGATTTCGTAGTTGACCCATTTGGAGATTTGTCCTGTGGCACCCAGCTCATAATTGTTAACGATGATCGGTTTGGTTTCGAGATTTTGAATAGTTCCCTGGGTAGATGTTCTCAGAATTCTTCCCAGCTCGTTGATAGAGTAGGACTGTGAAAAGCTTCCGAACAGATTAATGAAAGGTTCAATATTATAGCGTACTCCTAAATTGGCCACTAATGCATTATATTTTAATTTTCCGCCGGTAACAAAAATACTTGTTGTGAAAGTACCGTCACTTTTTACCGAAGAAAGGGTATTGAAATCTCCCACTTTAACAGTCATGTTTTCGTAGCGGAGGCCTCCTTTAATGGTTAATTTTTTCAGTAAATCGATTTTAACCAAGACAAAAGGAGCCAGGTTGGTCATATTCATATCCGGTGTCCAGTAACGTCCGTCCTCAAGCTTCTGAACGGTCTGGTCATTAAGAATGTCCATTCCGTACATCACTTCAGCCTGCGAATTTTGAGCGCTCCAAAGCTTTGTGTCAAAGTTGAATCTGGCGCCATACTTTTTGGAAATCACATTGGACTGTCCTCCTCCGAAGAAGGTATCACTGTATCCGTATACCGTCTTGAAATCCTGCATATATGCATTGAAATTCAGTGAAGTGGTTCCTCCAAAAAGATTCTGGTTATCATAATTGATCCTGAAATTGTGGTTTTTGGGTGTTCCCTGAGGTGTTGTTTCAAGATTTTTTCCTACGCCTTCTCCAATGGTTGGTTTTAAGCTGTATTTTCCGGTTACAAGCCCTAAATTAAGATCTGATCTGGAGGAATATCCGATATAAGAAGCTTCAATTCTCTGGTTATTATTGATGTTGTACCCTACTTTAAGCATCCCGTTATAGTTATCCATCTTTGCGGGACTGTAGGTTGGAGTAAGGTTTACTCCGTCGGCATCTTTCATATAGCCGGTTCTTTCATAAGCAAGAGAGAAAACATAATCAAATTTATTTACTTTTCCGGATAACAGCTGGCTGGCCCTTACACCTAAAGTTCCACCATACGTCTGGCCGGTAAAACCAACCTGAGTAAGTCCGGAAATATTTTTATCAGATTTGCTTCTTCTGGTGATATAGTTGATGATTCCTCCATCTGCTCCGTTTCCGTAGATAGAAGAGGCTCCTTTGATTACTTCAATTCTTTCAATAACAGAAGGATCAATACTTCTGATGTCTCTTGCTCCATTTCTAAGCGGTGTAGATTGTGGAATCCCATCGATAAGGACAAGAACCTGACGGCCTCTTAAAGTCTGACCTGTATTGGAGGTCTGGCCGGAGTTGGTTCCTAAGCTGGGAACCGTATACTGAAGAATACTGGTGATATCTGAATTGACGGTAAGCTGAGACTGGATCTGCTTTTCTGCAACAATCGTTACTGAGCTAGGTATTTCTTTAATATTTTCTTTTTTTCTGGAAGCAGTCATCACAACTTCATCCACATTGTTGGTCTGCAGGCTGTCTTTAACCTGTGCAAAAACTGTTGCCGACCCTAAGCATGCGGCTGATAAAAGCGCTTTTTTCATTATATTTTCTTTCCTTGTTTCTTTTGTTTTCCCCACCATACTAAAAAGCCGGTAACGGGGAGTGATGTACAGATGAGGCCCGTAATGAACCATAGAATTTTCCCGAACAGCCCAAAATAAGATCCTGTGTGGATATCATAGTTGGCATTGGCGTATTTTTCTGCATTGCTCAGTTTCTGATGAGGTTTATCTGCCAGTATTTTCCCGGAATATTTGTCAAAAACGAGCGTATTTCTTTCACTGTACCGTCCTTCTTGTCCATATATGGTAACCGGAATGTTCTTTAATTCTTTTCCTTTCTTGTTTTTCCCGTTTAAAGGAATTCTGAAACTGGAAGATGTGGGATAAAGTTTTCTGGTTTCCTGAGCGGTAAGATCAAAAACGGATGTATTTTTTATGATCAGGGAATCCGGAGATTTGATCTCCTTTTCTTTTGGCAGCTCTAAGGAGCCGGAAAGAGCAAGATTAAAGGTGTTTTTTACATATGGATAGGCAAAGTAAATTCCTGTAATGCTCATCAGCAGTGCCAGAAATGAAGCATAAAACCCTAATACATTATGAAGATCATAATTTTTACGTTTCCAGGTCTTCACGTTTTCCCAGCTGAACCAGAAGCGTCCCTTTCTTGCTTTCTTGTTCTTTGGCCACCATAAAACAATTCCTGTAACCAGCATGAAGATAAAGAGCACGGTAGGAATTCCTACCACATATTTTCCCCAATCTGATTTTAATAATAAACTCCAGTGAATGGCTTTTAAAATTGGAAAAAGGTCATATTTTTCATTGTAAACGGCTAAAATTTTTCCGCTGTACTGATCTACATAGACCAGTTTATTGATCTTTACCTCGTCAAAATAATTCCAGCCTTTTTTGTTCTTTTCGTAATAGGAGAAACGGTAGGATTTATTTTTATCCAAAGGAATTTCCACAGCATTTACGGGATACTTTTCATTAAGCTCCAGGCTGACCTTTTCTTTCAGAATATTTATAGAAAGTGGAGTTTCCGCAGCTTTCTGTACATATATGGCTTCTTTCCGGAGACTGTTCTGGATTTCATCTTTAAAAACGTATAAAGTCCCGGTAAGTGAAACAATGAAAACAATGATGCCAACGGACAAACCAAACCACAAATGCAGTTTGGCAGACCATATCTTTGTTAAAGAAGGTTTCTTTTTATGATGATGCTTCCTTTTCATTAAAATAAACTATTCCTGAGTTTCAGGAATAGTGAGTATGTGGTGATTAAAATTTATATCCGATAGATAATCTCCAGTTACGCGGAGCATTATAGATCCATGCATAAGAACCGTCATCTGATCTGTAACCGCTGTAAAGCTTTCTGTTCAAAACGTTATTCAGCAATAGATTGACATCGAATTTTCTGGCCACATAAGAAATACCGAAGTTGGTGTCAAAATAATCTTCCAGGCTTTGATCATACTTTGCCGTTGTTCCAAACCAGGACTGTCTTCCTCCCTGGTACTGGTAACCTGCTGAGATCCCAAATCCTTTTAATTGGCCATGTTCAAATCTGTAGCTTAGCCAGGTATTCTGTACGTTTTTAGCATTTCCGGGAGATTGCACACCTATTCTGCTGGCATCGGTGTCTTTAATTGTTTTGGCATCCGTATAGGCATAATTTACCACAATGTTTAATCCTTTTATGATTTCTCCTTTAATGTCAGCTTCAAAACCACGTGATCTTTGTTCTCCTGTTGGAATCATAAAAGCATTTCCATTATTATCATTTGAATTTCCGGCAACCAAAATATTTTTTCTTCGGATTTCATAGACTGCAAAAGTAGAGTTCCATTTTCCTCCAAACCAGTCCTTTTTTACTCCAAGCTCAATATTCTGTCCTCTGAACGGATCTGTAATTGAAGTTCCGCCAATCCCTGTTGCAGATTGAGGTACAAACGTTTTGTCATATACTCCATAAGCTGAGAAATCTTTCATGATGGAATAGCTTACTGCTACCCTGGGTGTAAATTCTCCGGCTTTATCTTTAGGAACTATATTTCCTTCCGAGTAGTAAGGATATCCTGCGAAAGTAGTTCCGCTTGTGTATCTTCCTGCTAATGTAAGGCGTAGCTTATTATTGAACATTTCTATTTGATCCTGTGCGTAATATGAAGTGTATTTTACACCTTGATCATTATAAAAAGGAGCTGCAGAGTTTAAAGTGTAAAAACTGTCCGGCGGCAATGTAGAAGGATCTACACCATATTGAGGATTTTGAATATTGACAGGGTAAACTCCAGGTCCATATCCGGAAAAATCAGCGTTGTATTTTCTGTCTCCGTAGTCAAATCCTGCAATAATTTTGTGAACGATATTTCCTGTATTCAGTGTTCCTCTTAAATAAGTCTGGAATATATGGTTTTTTCCGGTGGCCTGCCAGTTGCTTAAAGTCCTGTTAAAAATGTTTTTATCAGCCGGATCAAAAGTTCCCCACCATGAGCCTCCGTCATAATTCATATCCATATAGGCATACTGTGTACTCCAAACCCAGTCTTTGAATAATTTCTGATCTAAGGTTAAAAATAAACTCTGATCTTTTACTTCAGTTTTTTTGAAGTTCGGATCATTAAAATTGGTATGAACATCTAAGGAAGCATAACCGTCTTTAGACATTAAATAAGCTCCCGGCTGGTTGAATTTCAAATACTGATAATTATACTGTGCCGTGAAAGTCGTTGTTTTTGTAGGTCTGAATGTAATAGACGGAGCAATAATTATTTTGCTTGTTTTATCATTTTCTGACCATGATTTGTTGGAGCTTCCCATTAAGTTTAAACGGTAGTCCAAAACGCCGTCCTTAACGATAACACCGTCAAGATCTGCCTCTCCTCTGAAAAGGTTGTAGCTTCCCGTTGTGAATCTTACGCTGTTGGCAAATTTTCCCGTAGGTTTTTTTGTGACTACATTGTAAAATCCGGCGGGGTCACCCATAGACCCCATGAAGCCCGCAGGTCCTTTTACAAATTCTATTCTGTCGATAATAGATGCGTCCGGATTAATTGGTCCCCATGTTGAAGAAACATTCATTCCGTTCATATAAGTTGCGATACTTGCCCCTCTCATGAAAACGTTTGAGTAAACATTGTCCCAGTGCTCTACTTTTCTGGCACCACTCACGTTACGGACAATTCCTTCGGACATATTTAAAGTGATCTGGTCGGATAAGACCTGTCCGCTTATAGACTGTACATTCTGTGGCAGTTCTATGATAGGAGTCTGCAGTCTTAATGATCCTGAAACTTCATTGAGTTTATATTTTTGATAATATCTTCCACTAACAACAACCTCCTCAATATCATTAGATTTAATTGTATCCTTTTCTTGGGAAAAAGCCAGTATAGAACCCAGCAACGAGGCACAAATCAGTACATTTTTCATGAATAAGTCAAATTTTCTGCAAATATATTGTTTTTAATTGTTCTAAATAAATAATCGAATTGATATTTATCATAAAATTATTAGGTCTTGAATAACAAAACCCCGCTTCAGCATTGCTGAAGCGGGGTTTTTATAATATTTTATTATTGAATTCTTAAGCCGGGATTTCTCCTTTGTATAAGAACGAAATAATTTCTTTGTTCATTTTGTCTACCATTTCACTGAATAAGTGGAAAGATTCCTGTTTGTAGATTACCAGTGGATCTTTCTGCTCGTAAACAGCTCCCTGTGAAGATCTTCTCAGGTCATCCATTTCACGAAGGTGAAGTTTCCAGTTTTCATCAATGATTGATAAAGTGATATTCTTTTCAAAATCATTGATAAGGCTTTCACACTGAGTTTCGTAAGCTTCTTTAAGGTCAGCCACAATAGTCATTGTTTTATGGCCATCCGTGAAAGGAACCTGGATCATTTTGAACATGGAACCCTGGTTTTGATATACATTCTCAATGATAGGGAATGATTTCTCTTTCAGTAAGTTCAGCTTCATTTTGTAATCTTCCTGAGCTGCTTTGAAAACAAGATCTGTTAATTCTGCAACCTGCTTGCTCTTGAAATCATTTTCAGAAACAGGAGATTCCATAGTGAAGAACTTAATGATATCAAATTCGAAATCTTTATAGTTTCCTGTAGCTTTTCCTTTGGCAACAATTGAATTGGAAACATCGAAGATCATGTTGGTAATATCATATTTCAGGTGATCCCCGAACAGAGCATTCTTTCTTCTCTTATAGATCACATCACGCTGCTTGTTCATTACGTCATCATATTCAAGAAGTCTTTTTCTGATCCCAAAGTTGTTTTCTTCCACCTTCTTCTGTGCTCTTTCGATAGATTTGCTGATCATAGAGTGCTGAATAACTTCACCTTCTTTATGACCCATTCTGTCCATCATTTTCGCAATTCTTTCAGAACCGAATAAACGCATCAGGTTATCTTCAAGAGACACATAGAACTGAGAGCTACCAGGATCTCCCTGACGTCCCGCTCTACCTCTAAGCTGTCTGTCCACACGTCTTGAATCGTGTCTTTCTGTACCGATAATGGCTAAACCACCGGCTTCTTTTACTTCTTTGGTAAGCTTGATATCCGTACCACGACCGGCCATGTTTGTTGCAATCGTTACAACTCCCGGCTGTCCGGCTCCGGCAACAATTTCTGCTTCTTTTTTGTGAAGCTTCGCGTTCAGTACCTGGTGTGGGATTTTTCTTAACTGAAGTGCTTTAGAAAGCAATTGAGAAATTTCAACAGAAGTAGTCCCTACAAGTACAGGTCTTTTTGCTGCGGTTAATTTTTCAATTTCCTCGATTACGGCGTTATATTTTTCACGGTTAGTTTTGAAAACTAAATCCTGTCTGTCATGTCTTAAGATAGGGCGGTTCGTAGGAATCACCACAACATCTAATTTGTAGATTTCCCAAAGTTCTCCAGCCTCTGTTTCAGCAGTACCTGTCATCCCCGCAAGCTTATTGTACATACGGAAATAGTTCTGAAGCGTTACTGTTGCAAAGGTCTGCGTAGCGGCTTCAATCTTTACATTTTCTTTAGCTTCGATTGCCTGGTGAAGACCGTCTGAATAACGTCTTCCTTCCATGATACGTCCCGTTTGCTCATCAACGATTTTTACTTCACCATCAATTACCACATATTCATCATCTTTTTCAAATAATGTATATGCTTTTAACAGCTGGCTCATCGTGTGTACACGCTCAGATTTTTCAGCGAATTCAGAGAAAAGTTTTTCTTTAGCCTCAAATTCCTCTTCTTTAGATAAATTTTTAGCCTCAACTTCCGCGATTTCTGTCCCGATATCCGGAAGAACGAAGAAATTATTATCTTCATTTCCCTGAGACATATATTCTACTCCTTTATCTGTAAGATCAACCTGATTGTTTTTCTCTTCAATAACGAAGTAAAGATCTTTATCTACAATCGGCATATCACGGTTGTTGTCCTGCATGTACTGCGCTTCAGTTTTTTGAAGCAATGCCCTGTTTCCGCTTTCCGATAAAAATTTGATTAACTGTCTGTTTTTAGGAAGGCCTCTGTATGCCTGAAGCAATTTGAATCCTCCTTCTTTTGTGTTTCCTGCAGCGATTAATTTTTTCGCCTCATTAAAGATGGCAGAAACCGTTTTTTTCTGAACTTCAACAATTCTGTCGATAGAAGGCTTAAGAACATCGAACTCCTGTCTGTCCCCCTGAGGAACCGGACCTGAAATGATCAATGGTGTTCTGGCATCATCCACCAATACGGAGTCAACCTCATCCACAATAGCAAAGTTGAGTTCTCTCTGTACAAGTTCTGTAGGTGAAGTTACCATGTTATCTCTCAGATAATCGAATCCGAATTCATTATTCGTTCCGTAGGTAATATCAGAATTGTATGCTTTTCTTCTTCCGTCTGAGTTCGGCTGGTGATTATCGATACAGTCGATAGACATTCCATGGAACTGATAAAGAGGGCCCATCCATGCGGAGTCTCTTTTCGCAAGATAGTCGTTTACAGTTACTACGTGAACGCCTCTTTCAGGAAGTGCATTTAAGTAAATAGGCAATGTTCCTACCAAAGTTTTACCTTCACCGGTTGCCATTTCGGCAATTTTACCACTGTGAAGAATAACCCCTCCGATAAACTGAACATCATAATGGACCATATCCCAAACTACAGGAGTTCCGGCTGCATCCCATGAGCTTTTCCAGATTGCAGTATCTCCCTGGATCTCTACGAAATCTTTACCAGCAGCAGCCAGTTGTCTGTCCCAATCAGTTGCTTTAACACGGATTCCTCCGTTCTGGGCCCATCTTCTTGCTGTTTCTTTTACCAGGGCAAAAGCTTCAGGAAGGATCTGAGCAAGAACTTTTTCTTCAATGTCGTATGATTCTTTCTTCAGAGATTCAATCTTTGAGAAAAGAGCTTCTTTTTCATCTACGTTAGCTGAATTTTTTACCTGCTCTTTTATTTGTTCTATCTGCGCTGTTATTTTGCTGGTTGAAGATTTTATGTTCTCTTTAAATTCAGCAGTTTTTTCTCTCAGCCCATCATCAGTTAACTGCTGAATGGCTGGTTCTACAGCTTTGATTTTTGTTACAACTTTTTTTACTTCTTTTAGGTCCTGCGCTTTTTTGTCTCCCAAAAACCCTTTAAGAACTTTGTTTAAAAAACTCATAAATTTTTTGCTTTATGCTTAAAGCAATATGCTTTAAGCGTTTTACTGACACGCTTATCGTGTGAATGTTATATATAAAAAAGGGCAAAAAAGCTCTAAGCATGACGCTCAAAGCTTATTGCTTTCATTAATATTCGTCTTCGTTCCAAAGGAAATCCTCGTCGGTAGGATAATCACTCCAAACCTCTTCGATAGATTCATAGATCTCTCCTTCGTCTTCAATTGCCTGAAGGTTTTCAACGACTTCCATTGGTGCACCAGTTCTGATTGCATAGTCAATAAGTTCTGCTTTTGTCATTGGCCAAGGTGCGTCACTTAGGTATGAGGCTAATTCTAATGTCCAGTACATAATTTTCTGATTTTTTGCAAAAGTATAAAATTAGCTTATATTATACGCTTTTTTATACTTGATTTTCAATTCTTTTTGATTAATTTTTATTCATTGGCCGTCATAGACTGCGTTACAGCTGTGTCAGCAACTTACATGATGTCATTTTCTCAAAAACCATTCCACAAATTTTTTTATGCCATTTTGGAAGTCTGTGTCTGGTTTGTAGCCAATTAATGTCTTGGCTTTTGTAATATCTGCATTGGTTTTCTGGACATCTCCCGGCTGCATTGGCAGATTTTTCTTCGTGGCAGAAATTCCCAGGGTATTTTCTATTGTATGCAGCATTTCGGATAAAGTAACCACCTCACTTTCTCCAAGGTTAATAATTTCATACACTCCGGAATGAGTTTCTAAATAAAGAATAGATTTCGTAATTCCGTCTATAATATCATCAATATAAGTATAGTCTCTTGCTGTATTTCCATCACCATAGAATGGAATTTCCTGTCCTTCCGAGATCAGTTTTGTAAACTTGTGGATGGCAAGGTCTGGCCTCTGTCTGGGACCGTAAACCGTGAAAAACCTAAGCTGGATCATGTCTATATGGTACAGATTATGGTAAACATGTCCTAAAATTTCGCCGCTTTTTTTGGTTGCGGCATAAGGTGAGATAGGGTGGTCTACATTATCCGTTTCTGAAAAAGGAGTTTTTTCATTGTTACCGTAAACACTTGACGAAGATGCACATATGAACTTATTAATATTGAATTCTTTACAGAGTTCCCAGAGATTCATCGTTCCACGAACATTCACCTCTTCATATTCCAGAGGTCTTTCAATGGATGGACGTACGCCCGCAAGGGCTGCCAGATGAATAACAAGGTCAATTTTGTGGTTTTTAAAAATGGTTTCAAGGCCCCTTTTATCACGGATATCCTGATAATACATCTGATACCTGTCCGAACGGGAAATAGCCGTTAAATGTCGGATATCGGTCTCTTTGTCCGAAAACTCAAAATCCGAAATTTTGTCAATAGATTCTAATGTGTTTTTAATTTTTGTCTGATAATTATAGAAATCATCAAAATTGTCAACGTTTATGACAGAATGTCCATTCCTTAATAATCGTTCTATTAAGTGTGAACCTATGAAGCCGCTTCCTCCAGTTACAAGATAAATCATTTGTGGATTTTTAATGGGCAAATTTATTAATAATACTTGAATGCTGTTTTCATACTTTTGTCAGAAAAATAATCAATGATCAATTTCCGAAAACTATTTGTATTACCCAAGGAAGAAGATGAAGAATTTACATTCCAGGAAATAGAAGAAGGAATTTATTTTCGGGGACACAATTTATGGCTTCTGGTAATTTCTATGGGGATTGCATGTGTAGGCCTGAATATCAACAGTTCAGCAGCTGTTATTGGGGCAATGCTTATTTCACCGTTAATGGGACCTATTGTAGGAATGGCGTTTGGTCTTTCTACAGGAAACAGAAGGCTTATAAGACTGGGAATTATCAATTGGGTTTTGATGATTGTTGTTGCGATTTGTTCCTCCGCGCTGTATTTTTTTATTTCCCCCTTTCATTCAGAGACTTCACAATTGGAAAGTTTTAAGACCGCTACGATTTTTGACTGTTTCCTGGCTTTATTGGGCGGTCTCGCCTGGTTTCTGGGAATTGTCAGGAAAGAGGCTGTGAAGGTAATTGCGGGCGTTGCGGTTTCCACGGCATGTATTCCGCCTCTCTGTACAGCTGGTTTTGGAATAGCAAATGGAAATTGGGAGTATTTTTGGGGAGGCTTTTATTTTTATCTGATCAATTGCTTTTTTATAGGAGTGGGCACCTGGATATTAAGTATATTTTTAGGCTATCAAAGATATTACAGAATAAAGGATAAATCTCACAACCGTAAAATTTCCGGTTTTATCAGTTTGATTTCAATTGTTATATTATTTCCGAGTATTCTGCTTACCAAAAAGAAATGGGAAAAGGAAAGGCTGAAAGAACGTGCGGAAAATTATATTAAGAATATTAAAGAAAGTCATTCGGAGCTGGCTATCATCAGCTATGAGGCATTTAAAGAAAATGATCAGGATTTTCTGAAGATAACACTTTTGAATGACAGTGTCACGATCAGTAAAAAAAGGCTGGATGCCCACAATGAAATGGTGAAAGATATTCACCTGATCTGGCAATATTCACCAGGGGTAAAAAGTACTGAAAATCCGGAAATGCAAAAACTTCAGAGCCAAATAACAGCGCTGAAAGAAGAAATAGACAGGATCAAATCTCAGAATAAAGTCAAATAAGTTTAATTTTAATATATTTACGTATAAACAGAACAATTATGCAGTTTCAAGGGCAAATTTTAAAAATGACAAGCTTCGATGCACAACCCATTCAATATTATCTGAATCTTTCCGGAGATCTTATTCATATGAACGAGTTGTTCGGAAAAGAGCTGAGGATAAAACATACCGGATTTCAGTGTGTTAACTGCGGAGAGAACAAACCTGTTTATAGAATGGGGTTCTGTAAGAGCTGCTTTTTTGAAAGTCCTTATGCGAGCGATACAATTATCCGGCCTGAGCTTTCTACGGCCCATCTGGGGGTCGCCGAACGTGATCTGGAAGTGGAAAAACAAATTCAGCTGCAGCCTCACACCGTATATCTTGCTTATACCGGAGATGTAAAAGTTGGTGTAACGAGAAATAACCAGATCCCGACAAGGTGGATCGACCAGGGAGCTACTTTTGCCCTTCCGATTGCCAGAACAGAGAACCGTTATGAAGCAGGAATGATAGAAGTAGCCCTAAAAGAGCATCTTCCTGACAAAACAAACTGGAAAAAAATGCTTCAGGATGATTTTGAGGGAGAAATGGATCTTGCCGATTTTCAGCAGAAGATCAGGCAGTATTTTCCTGAAGATTTTCAGAAATTCTATAGTGAAGGAGAAAACCTTTGGAAATTCGATTATCCTTTTGAAAAGCCCGCCAAAGTAACATCTTTTACGCTGGACAAAAAGCCAGAGTTTACAGGAAAGCTTATCGGTATCAAAGGACAGTATCTGAGTTTTAGCGGTGGAGATTTTATAAATGTAAGAGGACACGAGGGTTATGTAATTGAGCTGGAAATAAATAACTGATTTAAAAATTTCAGCTTAGAATAAGCTATATTCTAAGCTGAAATCAATAGGCGAAACTTTCGTTCAGCGGATGTAATAATTCACGCCGCACTCTAAGAATTTCTTAAAATCTTCTTTCGGCATATATCCGGAAACGGGGGTATTGATCACTTTTCCGTCCGGTGTTATCAGGACATAATGCGGCTGGGAATTGTTGTTGAAATTCACCTGCTGGAATAGACTCCACCGGTCACCAATCGTTTTTACCTTTTTGATTTGCCCGTCCCCAAGATCTATTTTCGTTTTCTGATCCTCAGGAAGCTCTTCCTTGTCATCCACATACAGCGAGGCCAGTACCACATCATTCTGTAAAATCGGAAGGATGTCAGGTTCGCTCCATACGAATTCCTCCATTTTCCGGCAGTTTTCGCAGCCATAACCCGTGAAGTCGATCAAAATGGGTTTGTTTTCCTTTTTAGCCAGCTCAACAGCTTTAAAGAAATCATGTTCAGGATGCATCCCCAGAATACCGTCTTTTTCATCGTGAAGATAACTTACATTCAGAGGAGGCAGGATTCCGCTTAAAAGCTGTAGTTTAGGGCGTTCAGCAGGAATTAAGCCCTGGATCAGATAGATCACAAAACCTATTCCCAGTACTCCCAGTATCTTTCTTGTAACAGAAATTTTCGGTTTTTTATCATCGTGCGGAAACCGTATGATTCCGAATAAATAAAGCGCAAGTCCCAATGCAATGACAATCCAGATAGCAATAAAAAGTTCTCTTTTTAATAAGAAAGTCTTTGAAACCAGATCCGCCTTGGATAAGAATTTTAAAGCCAAAGCCAATTCTACAAAACCAAGAACCACTTTTACCGTATTCATCCATCCTCCGGATTTCGGAAGGCTCTGTAAAGCCTGCGGGAATAAAGCCAGCAATCCAAAAACGATGGCCCATGCCAGCCCGAATCCTGCCAGTGCAAAAGTAAGCAGCATAGGCACGTTGGTAGATCCCGTCACTGCGCTTCCCAGAAGGCTTCCTAAAATAGGCCCGGTACATGAAAAAGAAACAATAACCAGTGTCAGAGCCATAAAGAAAATCCCGATGATCCCTCCCGCTTCTTCCGCTTTCGAAGATTTGTTGGCAATAGAGCTCGGTAATGTGATATTATAATATCCGAAGAAACTTCCTGCAAAGAAGATGAATATAATAAAGAAGGCAATATTCAGCCATACACTGGTGGAAATTTCATTGAAAATATTTCCGGCAATTCCATCAATCAGATGAAAAGGAAGGCTCAGAAGAACGAAGATCAGAAGGATAAAAAATCCATAGATCAGCGCATCTCTTTTACCTTTTGCCTTATTTTTATTCCCTTTCGTAAAAAAAGAAACCGTCAGCGGGATCATAGGAAAAACACAGGGTGTCAGTAAAGCGATCAGCCCGCCTACAAATCCTAAAAATAAATAAGTCCAGTAGTTTTCTCCTACTTCTTCCACAGCTGTTCCGCAATCCGTCAAAGGTTTCTGAAAATCAATCGTTGCTATTTTTAACTGTTTTGGATCCAGTGTTGAAGTTTCTGTAACCGTTACTTCTCCTTTTTCAGGAGCTGCAGCCACCGTTTCTATAGCTTTTACCGAATCTTTTGTGGTTTCAGTTTTTTCTTCCGCCGCTTCCTCAGTTGCTCCTTTCGGGGTTACTTTCTGATTGAATTCTAACGTATTCGGAGCCAGACAAACCCTGTCATCACAAGTCTGATACGTAATTTCAGAAATAACGTCTGCAGGTTTTGCAGGATCTTTTAATTTAAATTTCTGTTTGAAACCGGCTGAATTGGAATAAAAAATGATGGTCCCTCCAAAAGCTTCTGAAAATTCCTCGTGCTTTTTGCCTACTTCAGTAAACTTTCCGATCAGTTCAATATTTTTTCCTGAAACCTTGTATTCAGTAGGAATTCCCGTGTCTTCAGGAAGATCTTTAGAATAAATATGCCAGCCGCTTTCCATCGTAGCATTTAAAACCGCTTCATATTGGTTGTTCCCTAAGTCGTTCACGGTGAACTTAAACTTTACAGGGTTCTTGATCTGTGCATTCATTCCTGCCGCTAAAAACAGCAGCACTGCTAAAAACCAGTTTCTAAATTTCATTGTCTGTTTTACTAAAATTAATTTGTATTTTTAATAGCTGGTGCTTATCCCCAAGGAAAAACCGGCACTTTCGGGAACAAACCTGCAGACACCACCTACGCAAAGCAATCCTCCTCTTTGTCTGCCATAAGAAGCCTGAATTCTTGTACTGCTTTTTCTAAAAACCAATCCTCCGGTATAATAATGCATTTGCTTTTCTTTATCAGAATTTCCATAGTTATAAAGATCATTTATGAACACCGACCAGTTTTTATTGAAATTATATTCAAAAAGACCAGCTGCCCAGTTCCCATGGTAGCCTTTTGCCCATTGATGCTGTAGTTCCAGTTTCATAGAGCTTTTGGAAAACCTGTAAATATTATCCAGAATGACGGTCTGTGCTTTTACTTCACCACTTGTCTCTTCAACTCTGTTCGTATTGTAGTACTGATTAATAAGCACCAATGCAGCCTTCCATTTGTCCTTCAGCCTGGTTCTGATATCAAGACTTTGATCGGAGTAATATTTTTCTCCTAATGCGAGAAAATCAGTATTGTAGCTGCGGGCATCATTGATGTATGATCTGTATGTTCCTTTCAATCCGTACCAGTTTGAAATATTCAGGGAAAGATCTGTCCCATATTTCCCGCCCAGTAATGTTCCTTTTTTTATCTTATAAAAGATGTCAAATTGAGAACCTATTTCTCCTGATTTCTTTTGAGGCAGAAATGAAAGCCTTGGTTGTGCCTGATACACATAAATATTGGCCAGGCTATAATCATACTGTTTGGTGAGCGACGGAATATAATTCAGAACGGCATTGTGGTAAATGTTTCCGGTCTGGTCCCGTTCCGAATAAAAATTAAAGTTTTCCAGCCTTCTCAGTCCCGCAATGATTCCGAATCTATCTGTAGCATAAGAAAGATTGAGCAGAAAAGCATTGCCTGAGAATATGTTATTCGGATCCAGAGTAGTTACTTGCTTAATATTGTCTTTGGTTTTGTAGAGGTATTCAGCTTCCATTGCGAACTTCGAATATTCCATTTTCATTCTGGAAGAATAGATGCTGACATCTTTAGGAAATTTAATGTTTTCCTTATTGTCTTCATATTTATTGACATAGCTGAATCCTATACTTGTGTGGAGGTCTTTTGTCTTTATCATATTATCCAGGTTCAGTTCGGCATCCAGTCCCGCGATCAAACCATCTGAAAGATTAAATCCTAATCTTTGTTTACCTAATAAAGCCTTTAGGGTAATGATTTGGCTTGGATCTGTGTATTTTATTTTTCCTCCCAGCAGAGAATTGGCAATCCCCAGCTGTTTGTCTTCCCACACACGTAATGCTAAACCACTTCCGAATTGTTCGTAAAAATGGCCTAGAGTTGCATCTATTCCTGCTTTTTCATTATTATAATTTATAAAATAAGTTCCCAGATTGGTTTTATTCAGTACCGGAGAATAATTAAGCAAAGCTTTAGGCTCGTAAGATTCAAGCTGTACTCCTGCTGTGAAATTTTTTAATTTATAACTGACATTCAGGTAGTTGTTTGATCTGAATCTTTGATCTTTTTCAGCATCAGAGAGCTTTACTTTATTGTCATCTATATAATATTGTGAATTGGATTCCAGATTTACGGATAATTGGCTGAAAAGATTAATACTGGTAAATAGGGCGGCCCCACAAATTAATTTTTTTTGCATAATTAATTACTGGTATTGTATTCTTTAATCTTTTTTATAAGTTCATCTTCATCTCCGGCAGAATAGCCTACATGAGAATATACCACTTTACCCTTGTGGATGATTATGGTGTGGGGAATGCTGTTGATATTCAAAGCTCTTTTGAGTGTTTGGTTAGAGTCTAGTAATACGGTGTATGGCCATCCTTTGCTTTTTACAATGGTTTTTACTTTTGATACCGTGCGGGCATCGTCTGTAGCAGCGGCAAACAGGGTAAACTTGCTTTCCTTCTGCCAATCTTCGTACTTATCATTGATAGAAGTAAGCTCCTCCATACAGGGAAGGCACCATGTTGCCCAAAAGGCAACCACAACCGGGTTGGAGGAATCTATTTTGGAAAAATTGACCCTATCACCGGATAAGGTGTTTACAGAAACATTAGGGATGTCCTGAGCATTAAAAAAGCTTAAGCAAAAAAACAAAGACCCTGATAAAATCATTTTCATCATAAATATTATTTTTAATAATTAAACGTATATTTTATTTGCTAATATATAATTAATTATGTAGTTTTAATGCGAAATCTTTACAATTTAACTGAAAATGTTGGTTTTATCTAAAATTTAAAATTAAAATTTTAAACCTATTTATTAACATAAGCCACACAAAGTTTCAGCTTTTATTTAAACGCATTAAAAAATTCAACAAACAATGAAAAAAAAGTTATTATTTCTAAGCTGTGTGATTTTATTTTTTTTGTTACTGTCTTCCTGTAGCGGATCGGCAAGTGACGAAGGAAATACTGTTGCTACTTATCTTACCATTTCTTCAGAGGGTGGTAACGAAAAGCTATTGGGAAAAACCTTTACTTTCAGGATAAAGGATAATCTCAATAATGACATTACTGCAGAAAGTGAAATTTTTGTCAATAGTGAGCTGATTAATGGAAATCTCTATACCCCTACTGACAAAGGAGTGTATACCATTAGTGCAAAATACAGAAACCTTCCGGTAAACCCTATCTCTGTAAATGCTGTTATCAATGACGGTGTCAATTTTAAGCACAGAATTCTGTATGAAGATTTCACGGGTACCTGGTGTGGAAACTGTACCCGTGCAGGTGCAAGGGCAAAAAACCTGAAACTGCAAACGGATGATGGTTTTGTCTTTATAGGGATTCATGGTCCAAACGGCCAGGATCCGTGGTCCAATACAGTAAGTACTGAAACTGAAATTTTTAAAAATGTTACGGGAACAGACCTCGGCTGGCCTACTATGTTCATTAACAGAAATACGATGTGGGATGATAGTGAAAACTATACAGACATGTCATTGCCGTTGTCACAGCTAAAAGCCTTCAGTAAAATTGGGATAAAAATAGGTTCTGCTGTGTCAGGAGATATCCTGAATATTGAAACCCGGATTTCTTTTGCCCAAAATTTTTCAGGGCTTAAAATGGCGGCGTTTATTGTAGAAGATGAGCTGGTGGGTAAGCAAAAGAATTATGTTCCTGCTTTAGGGCCTTCCACTATTTACGATTATGTACACCACAATGTTTTACGGAATAAACTGACCGCAACAGTAGCGGGAGAAAATATTCCGGATTCCCAGACAGGGATTTCCAATGAATATTCAAGATCATTTCAATACGCTGTTCCTTCAGGCTACAATCGTGCTCATCTTAAAATCATTGTTATGATAATGGATGGTAACGGAACGGTACTGAATGTGAGAGAAGAAAAAATAGGAATAACAAATACCTATGAATTTTTATAAAATTATTTAACAACCCTAAATCTCAAAAAAATGAAAAAGATTTTATTCGCTGTGTGTATCCTGATGTTCGGGATATACCACTCACAGACTTATTACAGTCAGGATTTTAATACCGCAGGGCTCAACGGATGGGTGAGCACTGATATTGATGGAGACGGGAAGCAATGGCTTAATGCAAATGCTTCCGGTATATATCCCAATCTCGGTTCGGGAACTCTGATTTCATATTCTTATAAAAACGGACAGGCACTTACACCCAATGACTTGATTACTTCACCACTAATCAATTTGAGTACGGTTACCGCTTCCAATGCTTTCCTGTTATATGATTTGATGACACATCCTCAAAATCCAGGAACACCAGAAAAATACTCTGTTTATGTCACTACAACCAATAATCCCACGGCCATTACAGCTACTGTTCCGGTTTATACTGAAAGTCCTTCGTATGCCGGAGTGGAAACAAAAGCTATTGACCTTTCGTCTTTTATAGGGCAGCAGGTATATGTATCTTTCAGGCATTATGATTCTATCCCTTTTTGGTTAATTGGGGTGGATAATGTTGTCGTTAAAACACTAAATAACAATGATGTCACCTTGAAAAACATTTCCTTAACCCGCTACGGAGTGATCAATACGGATTATTTTATTAAAGCAACCATAAAAAACAACGGGGCACAAAATATTAATAATGTAACACTTAACTGGAGTGACGGCACAGACCATTCTTCTGTGGTAGCTTTACCTATACCTTTAGCTGCCGGCCAGGAAAAAGTAATTATCCATCCTGTTGCTGTAAATTATTCTTCAGTAGTAGACAAGAATATCAGTGTAACCATTACCGGAATCAACGGATCTCCGGATTCCACTCCTGCAGACAATACATTGTCAACCCGATTTATAAGTATAAGCCAGAATTCTCCTAAAAAGGTTGTAATTGAAGAAGGGACAGGAACTTGGTGTGGCTGGTGTCCTAGAGGCGCGGTTGGAATGCATAATGCTGAAAATAGTTTTCCTAATGATTTTATAGGAATTGCTGTGCATGCGAGCAGTGGTCAACAGCTGGATCCTATGGAAAAAACCGAATATAAAGCAGGAGCTAATTTTTCAGGCTTTCCAAGTATGAACGTGGACAGGAGTCTCCTCGACCAGGCTGTGAGTTCTGATTTTTCTCAGGTTATTACGGAAAGAAAAAATTTATTAGTTCCGGTTGCACTGAATGCAGCTACTTCTTTAGCTGGCAGAACAATGACGGTGAATGCCTCAGCTATTTTCAGAACGAATTTCACGAATGCTAATTACAGATTTGCTGCAGTTGTTATAGAAGATGGTGTAAAAGGAACAACGTCCGGATATAATCAGAGAAATTACTATGCGGGGGGATCCTACGGAGCTATGGGAGGATATGAGACTAAGCCGGACCCGGTACCTGCAGCGGATATGGTTTATGATCATGTTGGGAGAATGTTGTTGGGAGGTTATACCGGACAGGCAGGTTCGGTGCCGGCTAATATTACTGATGGTCAGGTTGTCAGCTATACATTTACAGCAGATATTCCAACAGCTTATAATATAGACAAAATAAAAGTTGT
Organism: Chryseobacterium sp. NFX27; assembly: GCF_049887855.1. Lineage (NCBI taxonomy): Bacteria > Pseudomonadati > Bacteroidota > Flavobacteriia > Flavobacteriales > Weeksellaceae > Chryseobacterium > Chryseobacterium sp. NFX27. The sequence continues at coordinate 221,608 of NZ_JAGEKK010000008.1, forward strand.
TTTGCTTCTATTGGATGCCACAACCGGTGAAATAGTTAATGCGGCAGGACCATTTGCAGCGAATGGAGCATTAGGCACCAGTGATATTGATATGGGCACCAGCGATCCAACCTTATATCCTAACCCTGCAAAAGATTATTTCAAAATTGATGGAAAAGAAAAGGTAAACATTAAAATTTTTGATACAAATGGAAGAGTAATTCTTGAGAAAGAAGGTATAGAACCTAACACTTCAATTTCTATACAAAATTTAATAAAAGGAATTTATCTGGTTTCCATTAAAGAAAAAGATAAAGAACCGGTTACTAAAAAATTAATTATTAAGTAATTCCTCACAAAAACAAGGAAGTACAATAGTTAACTTCCTTGTTTTATAAATAAAAAATTATGAAAAACATGAATTACATTGTATTCCTGTGTGTTTTTCTGTCTGTTTACGGAAAAGCGCAGCTTACCTTAGCAAAAGAAGATGGAACCCCAATAAATAATGGAGGTATTATTACCTATAACAGTACGGAAGAAAACCAGGCAACTTTACATTATAAAATCATAAACACCTCTTCTTCAACCATCTATGTCCGGGTAAAGGTTGTGGATATTGTTAATGCTACTGGAAGTAATTTTCAGTTCTGTTACCAGAATACGTGTTTGCCATTTGTATCTTTGGGAGCCGTTTATCCAGGTAACTTAAAACCGGCAATCAGTATACCCGGTAACTCTGAAGTATCAAGCGGGTATACTATGTGGAACTCTGATACCGGATCAGGAACATTTCCAATTGATTATGTGCTGAAATATTATCTTGTTGATGATTTTAATAATGAATATGGCACACCTGTGACATTCACCTATAGATATAATCCAAATGCGACATTAACAGTAAATGATGTGGAAAAGAGCAAAGCTTCTTTTGCTGAAATCTCTACAACCAGTGTCAAATCCGGAATCATTATAACTTCCAAAGAAAACATATCCTATGTTTTGTATACTATAGATGGGAGAACTGCTTCTGCAGGAAGCCTTAAGAAAGGAAAAGATATAATAGATGCTTCTAATCTGGCACGTGGAAGCTATATCGTTTTTCTGAAAAATAATCAGGGAGAAATCATATCAAAAAAAATAATGAAAGAATAATTTCATTTAACCCGGAATACTTTACTTCACAAGCAAAAGGGCTATCTCACATTGAGATGGTCTTTTGCCTTTGGGGTGCAGTATCCTTTTTTTATCTTTAAAAAAAGGATGAACTGTATTGATTTTAGCATTATGAACTATAAACGAGTGAAAATTTACACTTAATAGTCTTATATTTAAACTAATATTTAGCAAAATGATGATATGAAAAGATGGATTAAAAAGTTACTCATTGGCTGCGGGGTTCTATTGGGACTTGTTCTCGTCATGAATTTCGGACTGAATATCTGGCTTAAAACCCAGCTTCCTGAATATATAAAGAATAATACAGAGTATAAGGTTTCCTATAAAACACTGGATGTGGACCTTAGTTCGGGAAATGTTTTTGTGGCGGGAATAACGGTAAACAGCAAAGATCCCCAAAATACAAACGTAATCGGGCTTCAGGGAACAATTGATACCATAAAGATCAGCCGTTTCGGAATCTATGACGCGGTTTTCAATAAAAGGATCAGTTCCTCTGATCTTCTTCTGGCTAAACCTAATCTAAATATCAGTCTCGCAAAACCTGTAGACCGTAAAACCGGGAAAAAACGAAATCCGGTCTTGTTTGAGAATATAAGGATCAATAAAGGAACGATCAATATTTTCAAGCATACCAAACAGAAATTTCTGTCTGTTCAGGAGCTTGATCTTTTTGTTGAAAACCTTCAGATGACCGAAGAATCTGTAGAAGATAAGCTTCCGGTAGTTTTTGACCGTTATGATATCAAAGGGAAGAATTTTTTCTTCCGCCCGGATAATGTTTATGCCATTACGATAAGCAATATTGCAACATCAGACGGACATATGTCGGTCGGAAATTTCCGTCTGGTTCCCCTGCTTTCTTTTGAACAGTTTAAAAGATTCTATCCAAAGAAACCAAAACTGTTTGAGTTTTCCATTCCAAAGATGGATTTTAAAGATGTGGTTTTAAAGAAGAACAAGATCTCACTGGCCAATGCTGATTTTGAAAATCCGGTTCTTACTGTACATAATACAGGAGTAAAGCCCAAAAAAGCTGAACAAAAATTGAATTTTGAGGTCAATCTGGAGGATGTGAAACTTAACAACCTCTCTGTATTAATCAATAAACCTGATGGAACCAGGCTGTTTTCTGCAAAAACACTGAATGTAAAAGTCAACCAGCTGAAGTTTGATAAAGTCACGGCAGCAGAAGTGATTCCTGTAGGGTATAAAGACTTTCATTTTTCAGGAAAAGATATCCAGTATTCAAATCACCGGAACTTTGCCCTTAAGAGTTTTGCGCTAAATCCTAAAAGCGGTGAAATCAGGAATCTGGTTCTGTCTCCTGGAACAATGGCAGCAGAGCGAGGTTCTGTGGACTTGCGAACCAGTCATATTGCATTCAATATCAATAAATTTGAATTTATTGAAAGGAAACTTAATCTGGATATTAAAGATCTTCTTGTTGAGAATATAAGCGGAACAGTTAAGGCTGCTAGAAATAAGATTAAAAGGAAATCAGGGCAGGGAATAATACAGTCAGTAATAGTCCGGAAAATGACCGTTAAAAATTCTGATATTGTTTACGATAAAGGAGCACAGCCGTTAGCATTTCACGACCTTAACGCAACTGTCAATGCCATTGAAATAGCCCGGAAGCCCAACAATCAGGGACTCTCTTTCAAAATTAAAGATTATTATCTCACAACCAGGAATTTTGCCTACAAAACACAGTTCTATAATTTAAGTGCAGGTCTTTTAAAATTGAATAAAAATAAGATCCAGATTAATAACTTTGCCATGAAGCCTCTCGTTTCAAGAGCCCGGTTTATCAAAATGATACCTGTTGAACGTGATCTGTATGATCTCAAGGCAGCACAGATAACGGCAGCTGGAACCTGGAACCTGTTTTCAGGGAATAAGTCGATTAATGCTTCCAATGTGACTGTTCTTTCTGCTGATGCCAATATTTTCAGAAGCAAGATCCCGAAAGATGATCCTAAAATAAAGCCTTTGTATTCCAGGCTGCTCCGGTCTGTAAAAATTCCAATGACCGTTAATAATCTTGATCTGAAAAATTCAGTTCTGGTCTATGAGGAAGATACTCCGGAAAGTGCTGGCCCAGGGAAACTGACATTCAGCAGTTTTAATATGAATGTTAAAAACCTTAATTCTGCCAAAACAAAAGGAAAATCAACCAAAGTAGATATCAGCATCAACTGCTCGTTCATGAATCTTGCGCCGCTTTCTGTGAACTGGGGCTTTGATGTGGCAGATCACAACGACAGATTTTCAATTTCCGGGAGAACATCCAATCTTCCCGCAAGCGGAATTAATCCGTTCATCAGGCCTTACCTTCATGTCACAGCTACTTCAGGAACCATCCAGGAAATGTTGTTTAATTTCAGAGGGAATCCTGCAGGAATAAACGGAACCTTCAACCTGAAACATAAAGACCTGAAGATTGCTGTTCTGAATAAGGATAATCGTGAGAAAAAAGGAGTGCTGACAGCTGTTGCCAACCTTTTTATAATTTCCAACTCCGGAAAGTTTCCGGAAGCGGTGGCGGTGGAAAATGTTGAGCGGGACCCTACAAAATCGTTTTTTAATCTTTTCTGGAAAGGAATTGAGCAGGGGCTGAAGAAAACTTTAATAGGACGGAATGTTGATAAAACAGAAAAAACTGTAAAAAATGCAGTTTCTTCAGTAAAAGAAGTGAAAGAAACCGTAAAAGAGGTAAAACAGGAGATTAAAGCCAAGAAAGAACTTAAACCACAGGAAGAGAAAAAGGAAAAAAAGGGGTTTCTAAAAAATGTCTTCAGGAAAAAAGAAAAGCCCGAAACTGAGTAATTCCGGGATTGTATCTTGAGCCTAAAGCCAGATTTAAAATCTTAAATTCAAATCTTAAAAATTAAATTCATCGCTTTCCTGAATTGGAATGTCTCTTAAAAAAGCATCAAATTCTTCACCTGGATAATTGCTGTCTGCTCCATAAGAATCTATGATCATTCCGTGGTTTCCGGCATTGTCCTTTACAACGTACAATACTGCATTGTCATCCGGATTGCTGTCCCCTTCAAAACGGTATGTTTTTAATATGGTAAGATCGGAAGGCTGGTATACTTTTTCTGAATTTTCAAATTTCATTTCACAAGCCTCATTCATTCTGAACTCTCTGTGAATCCCTCTTCCTGAAAGAGTATTCATGACCTGGCTCAAAGTTGTCATCCTGTCTGTATTTTCTGAATTATCCATAATATTATTTTTTAAAAGTACTACAATAATTAAACCATTGAATTGCCAAATTTAAATAAAAACACAATTACATCTTTGATTGAAATAATGCTGAATGTTAACAAAATTTATAATTCAAAAAAATAAAATAGGTATACTTTTTGCAATAGATAGGTTAATAAATCGGACAAAATATGAAAAAAGAAGTTGGCGTTTTACTGGCAGGGGGAGTTGGTCTTTTGGCAGTATTAGGTTTTATTGGAATAAAAAAGATATTGACTAAAAAAGATAAAAAATATAGTGATACCTATTCGGATTATCACAGACATTTTGATGAAAAAAACCACGAAGATGAATATCACGGAGTGGAATTTTATGCACTGAAGTAGTAAAAGAATATATTCAATTATGTTAAATCCGGCTCTGTCAAAGGGGCCGGATTTTTTGTGGATAACTTTAATGTTAAAACTTATTATTTTATAAGAAATCCACTTTAATTTTACATCACAATGCAGGACGAAAAATTCATAAAAGGACAGGGAGCGCAGCGAAACGTGATCAACCGTTTCGACAGGTATACCTATGAGCCTGATGATGAAGATTTCGAAACCGTAAAAACCTCTTTTACGGAAGTTTTTCCTAAAACCATTGTGAATCAGGTGAAAAGCGAAGACCTTCCCATGGAGTATTCCATGAATCCGTACCAGGGCTGCGAACACGGATGCTCCTACTGCTTTGCAAGGCCCACCCATGAATACTGGGGTTACAGTGCCGGAATTGATTTTGAAAGAAAAATCATGGTAAAGAAAAATGCTCCTGAACTGCTGGAGAAATTTTTTCAGAAAAGAGGTTATAAGCCAGCCCCCATTCTTCTTTCGGGAAATACCGACTGCTATCAGCCTGCAGAAAGGCAGTTTGAAATCACCAGAAAACTGCTTCAGGTGTGTCTGGATTACAGACATCCTGTTAATATTCTGACAAAAAATGCACTTGTTCTGAGAGACCTGGATATTCTGAAACCTATGGCAGAGCAGAATCTGGTCTCTGTGTCACTCAGTATTCCTACTATTAATGAAGATCTGAGGAGGAAAATGGAACCGAGAACAAGTTCGGCTCCAAATAAATTAAAAGCAGTGGAAATTCTTACAGAAAACAAAATTCCCGTGCATGTCATGGTGGCGCCTATTATTCCAGGGCTGAACAGTGATGAGCCGTTAAGCATTTTAAAAGCTATTTCTGATGCAGGAGCCTTAAGCTTCGGTTATACGCTGGTAAGGCTGAATGATACGGTAGAGCCTGTTTTTGTTAATTGGATAGAGACTTATTTTCCGGACAGGGCACAAAAGGTTTTAAACCTTATCCGCTCCATGCGCGGCGGAAAATTAGGCGATAAAAGATATTTCGAAAGGCAGAAAGGGGAGGGAAATATCGCAGAAATGATTCATAATACATTCAAAATCGGCAGGAAGAAATTTTTTGAAGGGAGAGAATTCCCCAAACTTTCTACAGCAAATTTTACCGGGGCCAAAGATCAGCAATTGAGGTTGTTTGATTGAGTTTAATCATTGTTTTCAGTAAAAAACGTTTTTAAAATAAAAACCGCTCCAAAAAGGAACGGTTTCTTATTCGTTTGATTTCAAAATCACATAGAGTCATCCGGGCATTGGAAATTGTCACTGCAGGCTGCACAGATTACAGTTCCGCTGCAATAATACATGCAGAATTCCGGTTCTGGAAGATTAATTCCTCCTGCTCCTGAGATACTTTTTAACTGGCCTTTGTTTAGTTTTTTTAAATTTTTCATACTGTTTTAATTAAAAATTTGATAGTAAAATAAAGATAATCAAAATATTTTTAACTAAAATGAAATGTGGTAGGTTTTAATATTAAAATTTTGTGATAATATGGGATTGGCAAAATAAAAAGTACTAAATCTCATAGTATAGTGAATAATATGGTTTAAGTCTTTGATTATTAGTAAAAAATATTTAATTTTAGTTTAATCAAAGCGGTATCCGAAAAGCTGATAGAGTAGGAAATATTAAAAACAATAACTATGAAAAATTTAAAAAGACTTTCACGGGGAGATCAAAAGAGAATTTCTGCCGGAGATCTCACTCCTTCTTTCTGTTTCGAAGGCGAAGGTCCGGGAACAGGAGGATGTTCTGCAGGGCAGATATGCTCAGGTGGAAAATGTGTACCCTATGTAGATCCGGGAACTGGCGGCGGAGGTTCAGGACCGGGTGGCGATACCTATACCTGTATTTGCCCATGGGGAACTTTTACGCAAACCACTCCATGTCCGGAATTTTATTGTATAACAGGATAATTTTATAAGTAAGGAATTTTAAGGCTGAATGAGAACCGTTAAAGGTCATAATGACAACGATGCTCTGTTGTATGGTCTAATCGAAGGCTAGATAAAACCTTTCAAATAACAGCTCTTTATTCGTCTTCAGTAACTAATACCAACTATAACTATGAAAAATCTAAAGAAAATTGAGAGAAAAGATCTGAAAGAGATCATTGGAGGATCAAAAAAATGTTTTGAAATAAGAGATACATTTGAAGATCCCTGTGCAGAACTGAATAATACGGGTATGGCCTGTTACCGGTTTAACAGCTGTAGTCTGTCCTGTGAGGTGACGTCTTGCGGACTTGGCTTCTAATCAGTTGCCTGTATAAAAAATAAAGTCAATAATTAATCTGAGGAATGAATTGACATTCAAATACAGATCAATTATTGACTTTTTATATTACTTTTTGATAAGTCCTAATTCAATAAGTCTTTCATGTAAAAATTCTCCTGCAGTGGTATCTTCATATAACTTAGGATTATTTTCGTCAATACAGTTTTCAAGAGCATTCAATGACATTTCGCTCACCGGATGCATAAAGAAAGGAATAGAGTATCTTGAGGTTCCCCATAATTCTCTTGGTGGATTAACCACTCTGTGAATAGTGGATTTCAGCTTGTTGTTGGTATGTCTGGACAGCATATCTCCAACATTGATCATTAATTCGTCCGGTTCCGCAATTGCATCGATCCATTCTCCGTTGTGGTTTTGAACCTGAAGGCCTTTCCCTTGAGATCCCATCAAAAGAGTGATCAGGTTAATGTCTCCATGAGCAGCAGCTCTTACCGCATCATCCGGCTCCTGAGTAATTGGCGGATAGTGGATAGGTCTTAAAATAGAGTTTCCTTCAGCGATCTTGTCGTCAAAATAAAATTCGTCCAGACCAAGATACAGAGCCAGAGCTCTTAATACATACTGACCTGTTTTTTCAAGCATTTGGTAAGCTTCTTTACCTACTTCGTTGAACTTTGGAAGTTCCTCAACGATTACGTTGTCAGGATACTGGGATTTGTATTTTGAATCATCAGACACATACTGCCCAAAATGCCAAAATTCTTTTAAATCACCTTTTTTAAAACCTTTTGCGGTTTCTTTACCGAATCCTACGTAGCCTCTCTGGCCACCGATTCCTGGGATTTCATACTTCTGCTTCGTTTCTACAGGCTGGTCAAAAAAATTCTTAACCTCTCCATAGAGTTCATCTACTAGTTTGTCATCAAGAAAATGGCCTTTTAAGGCAACAAAACCAATTTCTTCATAAGCTTTTCCGATTTCATTTACAAATTTCTGTTTGCGTTCCGGGTTGTCCGAAAGGAAATCACGCAGGTCTACACTAGGTATTTTATCCATTTTTAGAAATTTACGAATCACAAAATTACATATTTTTTAAATGAAATGATTTTAAAATAGGTATTTATCAGCTAAATTTGCTGTATGAAAAAATATTCTTCTAAGAGAAGTATTCAGATACTTGCCCATCTTCTTCAGCAGTACGGAATTTCAGATGTCATCATTTCCCCGGGATCCAGAAATGCACCTCTGGCTATTCATTTTTCGGAAACTGATGCTTTCAACTGTTACAGTATTGTAGATGAAAGAAGTGCAGCTTTTGTAGGAATAGGAATGGCTAAGAGTGAAAAAAAGCCCGTAGCAATAACATGTACAAGCGGTTCTGCGGTAGCAAACTATTACCCTGCAGTTACAGAAGCTTTTTATCAGAATGTGCCACTTTTGATCCTGACTGCCGACCGGCCTACAGATTTTGTAGATATTTTTGACGGGCAGACCATCAGACAAAAGGATATTTTTCATCAGCATTCTTATGGCGATTTTCAGCTCTTGGAAGACAGTAAGGAAAATGCTGAGGATGTTAATTTTGATATTATTAAAAAAGCTATTGAGCTCTGTTTTGAAAAACAGGGACCGGTACACATCAATATTCCGTTGGAAGAGCCTTTATACGAGCTGGTTTCAGAGCTTCCCTCTTTTCCTACCGTTGAAAAAACGATCAGGCATAAGGAATATGAAGTGCCATCCAATTTAATCGCAGACTGGCATACATCTCAGAGGATAATGATTCTTGTAGGAACCAGAGATCACAGTCCGGAGCTGGAAAGTCAATTGACGCAGCTGGTGAAAAACCACTCTGTTGTCATATTGAGTGAAGCTAATTCCAACCTGTATCATGAGAAATTTTTCAGACATATAGACCGTTATATCTTTAATTTTACTGAAGAGGATTACAAAACCTATGCTCCGGATCTTCTGATTACGATAGGTCAGAATGTGGTGTCCAAGAAAGTAAAACAGTTCCTGAGAAATGCCCGTCCGAAACAGCATTGGCACCTGGATGAAGTATGGCAGCCGGATACCTATTTCTCACTGACTGAAAAAATTGAAGTGAAACCTGAGGTTTTCTTTTCCAAGCTTCTGAAATTCATCAACCTTGAGCCGAGAGCCTATTTTAATCTTTGGGATGTATTAAGGGATAAAAAAGATGCCAGACATGAGCAGTTTCTGAATAAAGCTGAATTTTCGGATTTTTATTTCTTTAATAAAGCTTCACAGACCATTCCCGAGAATTACAATATCCATTTCAGTAACTCCTCTGCGATAAGGTATGCACAGCTGTTTGACTTTGGAAAAAGGAAAATGTACTGCAACAGAGGAACAAGCGGTATAGACGGTTCTACTTCCACAGCGATGGGCTTTGCCATAAAAAATGCGAATCCTACTTTGTTGATTACAGGGGATTTAGGGTTCTTCTACGACATCAACGGGCTTTGGAACCAGTACATTCCGCCGTTTGTAAGAATTATTATATTCAATAACGGTGAAGGGAATATCTTTAAAATCATTCCTGGGCCGGGCAATGCCAATCCTAATACCTTAGACGAATTTATAGCGACAAAACACCGTAAGCATGCTGAACATTTAGCAAAACATTTTGGCTTCTCCTATATCAAAGTGGAGGATGAGCCTACACTGGACAGAGTTTTGGAGAATTTCTTCAAACCGGATCTTCAGCCAAAAATCCTGGAAGTAAATACCTACGGAAAAAACAGTGCAGATGTTCAGAAAGCTTATTTCGAGTTCATGAAAGGAAACTAAAGATCAAGATATTCTTCGTTACCTGGTAAATTTGTAATCTTGTCAATAGGGTAAATAAACATATCATCAAAATCATTCATGGCATTAATCAGTTGAAAATGAGAGAACTGCTTAATATTCTGAAGAGTGATTTCGGTCTCCTTTATCTTTTTATGTTTCAGGAGGTTCTGTCTCTGTACACCATTCAAAAGATAGGTTGCCGGCGTAAACCAATCCTTCCCTTTTAGGAAAAGAATGTTGGAAAAAGAGGTGTCGGTGATGTGGTTGTTTTTAACAATAATGATTTCTTCAGCTTTTGATTTCATTTTCATTTTGTCCAATTCCTTACGGTCTTCAAATTTGAAAGAATAGTCGAAGCTATTGTTCTCAACCAGCTGAAAACTCTGTATCTCAGGAATGGCGTACGGGATCATCATGGTCCGTACCCTTTTATCAAGGTCATAGGAAAGTCTCAGTTTGAAAAGGCCGTCTTCATCATGTTCGAGATTTTTGAAGATCTTGGCCAGATCAATAGAACCCTCTTTCCCAAAATGGGCAAAAGTCTGGTTGATACGTTTTTGATGTAGTTCCAAGAGAAAAATTTCCTGATCTTCTACTTTTATGCTTTCAATGAATTGGGACATAGATTTTATTTTTCATTTCCTGATATTCGTCTTCTAACTTACTCATATGGGTTATACCACCGCCACTTTTGAAATAAAGCTGGTCGCCTTGTTTTTCAATAAAGCGTATCATCACGCAGCTGTCAAGGTTTTCACCGTCAAACCAGCCGCATACCCCGGTATAATACCCCCTGTCATATCCTTCCGCATCTAAGATTATTTCCAGCGTTTTGGTCTTTGGTGCTCCAAGAATTGATCCGGCGGGAAGCATTTTTTTCATCATGCTGCCTATTTTTCCTGCAAACTCAGGTTTTATCTTTCCTGAAATTTCAGAACTCATTGCATACAGATCTTTCTGCTGTGTTCTGATGAGGTCTATATGCTGGAACTGGTCAACTTTCACATCATCTGCCACCATACTGAGGTCATTACGGAGAAGATCTACTACTGTATAATGCTCTGCCTTCTCTTTTTTATCGTTTTTCAAAACTTCAGCCGCATTTTCCAATGATGCATCAATAGTACCTTTCATTGGGTAGGTGGAAATTTGGCCGTCAATAATCTTTACAAAAGTTTCAGGAGAAAAAAATACAAAAAAATCTTTATAAAAAACTTTGTACTTCGCATTTGAGTGATAAAAAATTTCTTCGAGGCTTAAATTGGTCTGAATTTCAGTCTTTCTGGTATAATTGACAAGGTAAGAATTTCCAAGACGGATATTTTTCTGAACTTTTTCAAATCCTTTTTTAAAGCTTTCCTGCGTTTCCGGAAATGACTTCCATTCAATTTTTTTATTGAGGGCGTGTTTCTGTTTTGAGCTTGAAAAATGCTGAAATTCAATTAATAAGCCTGATTTTTTAATTTCATTTTCTGTATATATTTCTATATTTTCCGAAAGGAAATCGATCATGAAAAAGTACGGGACCTTCTGAAGGGAAAGTTCGTCCATTTCCATAAATTTTTGATGATTCATTGAAAACATCCTGCAAAAATAATTAATGATGATTACTTTTGTGTAAAATTTTTTTAATGCAGAGCAGATATCCTCAGAAACCGGGAATAGATTTTATACTGAAGCAGGCTTTTTTCTATTGGAATAAGACACTTTTCTTTCAATTAATATTTTCAATCTTTTATTTTGGAATCTTTTTTACCGTGTTTTTCTTTTTTGATGGAAGATATGGTATTCTAGCCCAATATGCAGAAGCTGCGAAATATGCAAAAGACGGTGTAGAAGCCTATTCTGCGCAGGTCGTAAAAATGCAGTCCAATCCGGGATTTCAATATTTTTCCTGGGCTATTATCGGAACCTCTATTTTTCTTTATCCCCTCAATATCGGGTTTTATCAGATTTACAGAAAAATTGATCTGAAAGAAAAGCTGGAATTGGGCGACCTTCTTGTAGGCTACAACGGATTTAATTTTTTCAAATACATAGGCTATTATATTTTCTGGTCATTTGTTTATATTTATACATTTCAGACCATTGTTCTTGCCGTTATATGGGTATTTGTCACCATCTTCGTAGCCCCACTCATGTTTTTCAGCAATAAGAGAATTTTCGAAGCGATTTCATTGAACCTGCAGGCATTAAGAAAATATTTTTTAGAAATACTGGTATGCGTTATTGTGGCAGTTTTCTTTAAGTTTATCGGATTTGCATTATTTTTTATCGGGGGTCTATTTACGTTTCCGTTTTGGAACGCAATGATCTACTCGTTGTATAAAACTGTTTTCTCGGAAAAAAGTTAAATTTTAAAAAGGTTTAATACGGTTTTTATGCCAAAAAAAGTTAAATTTGGTGAAACCATTAAATATTAAACTATGTCAGAATTTAACGAATTTGATCAGCAGGGATCTGTTCCAAACAAGGATACAGGATCTATTATTTCGCATTCTTTTGAAATGTATAAAGGCGTTTTTCTTTACGGGATTGTCGCGATGATAATTTACCTTATAGGAGGGTTCATCATACAGTCTGTCAGCGGGTTCAATTCCGCAACCATGATGGAAGAAATGAGGGATGCAAGAGGAGATTACTCAAGTTTCAGCTACTGGGATGCCCCGGGATTCTCACTTTATCTTTCACTATCAGGTCTTTTGGGAATTTTACTGGCTCCATTATATGTAGGGCTGATTTATATTGTGAATAAGTACAATACTAAAAATCAGATCGATTTTGCAGATTTATTTATCGGGTACAAACAGAATTTTGTGAATATCCTGATCTACAGTATTCTTTCGGGAATTATTTCAAGTGTTGCGATGGCACTGTGTTTCTTCCCGGTTATTTTTGTTTACCCTTTCCTTTTATTGGGATATCCTATCCTTTTATTCGAAAATGCATCGGCTACTGAAGCATTAGGGAAGTCATTCAATATTGCCAAAGAAAATTACGGAACGTTTCTTGGTACAACGGTATTGGGAGCGCTGATTTCTATTGCAGGAATTGTTCTGTGCGGGATTGGTATTATTTTAACAGCCCCTTTCATGATGATCGTTATGTATTCCACTTACTGTGCTTTTTTAGGAAAACCGAGACAAATAGAATTTAAGAAATAAATAACAAGATAAAACACAATGAATAAAGATAAACAGATAAGCAATGTTGCCATAAAACAAGTTGCCCTGCTGGCTATAATTCTGGTGCTTACCGGATTGATCTGTTTTAATCTTTCACTGTTCATACCATCAGTGCTTGGGGCGGTCACTATTTATGTAGTCTGCAGAAGATATAATTTCTATCTGCAGGAAGAAAAAAAATGGAAACCCTGGCAGGCATCACTTGTTCTGATGCTGGCCAGTCTTATTATCCTTATTCTTCCGATCTATTTTATTGCTGACCTTCTGATCGATAAACTTGGAAATGCGCAGGTTTATATGACAAAATTCAATGTGTTTCTAGATAAAATACATTCATATATCTATTCAAAAACAAGTTTTGATATTCTCAGCAAAGAGAATATGGATAAAGTAAAGAGTTCTGCAGGAAAGTTTTCCACTTCAGCAGTGAGTGGCACATTTAATACCCTTACTGTGGTACTGTCCATGTATTTTATTCTTTATTTTATGCTGGACAGGCCAAGACTGTTTGAGAAAATCCTGAGCTCTTCCGCACCATTAAAGAGGGCCAATATTTCTTTGATCGGCGATAAGCTTAGAAAACTGATCATAGCCAATGCGATTGGAATTCCTGTTGTGGCTTTAGGGCAGGGAATTGTAGCACTGGTAGGGTACTTTATCTTTGGAGCACCCGGTCCGGTTCTTCTTTTTGCTTTAACAGCTGCTGCTTCAATGGTTCCTGTTGTAGGCGCCGCTATTGTTTATATTCCCGTATGTATATTTATGATTGCTGAGGGCAACACAGGGCAGGGACTTGGTTTGGCCGCTTATTGTTTGGTGGTGGTAGGACTTACGGATAACCTTCTTCGGTTTACCCTTTTAAAGAAACTCGAAAATATCCATCCATTGAATACGGTGTTCGGAATTATTATGGGAATGAATTTATTTGGATTTATGGGATTGATTTTCGGTCCTATCCTTATTTCGTTTACCATGCTTCTGATCCAGGTGTACAGGAATGAATTTTCAGATGAAGATACACCGCCGGATCTTCAACTGCCGGATAATAATGAGGAAGAAAAGGTTAATTTAATTGTATAAAAGTGGAAGACGTAAATTCAGAAATATTAAAAGAGATCTGCATCGTAAAGATGCCTTTCGGAAAATACGAAGGAACAGTGCTTGCTGATCTTCCGGTAAGTTACCTGGAATGGTTCAACAGAAAAGGTATGCCTAAAGGGAAATTGGGAATGCAGCTTTCAACGGTTTATGAAATTAAGCTGAATGGCCTGATGGACCTTCTGATACCGATCAGGGCTTCTTTAAGATAAAGACAGGTTTTTTTGAAACTTAAGATAGCATTTTCGATGCTTTTATTTAAAATCGTAATGCGCTTACTAATAGTGTATTACGATTTTATTTATGGAAACTTTCAGACATGTTTACCGACGTTCAAAATTCAAACCATTTTAGAAAACTCAACTGCAAAGGTACCATGCCCGGAATAACTAAAATATGAGTATAAACTATTCTAAAATGTTAAATTCAGTTTAATCATTAATAGGGATGGAATAGGCCTGTTTACTTCTTTAATACTTCACAATAATTTGATTTATAGCATATTGTTTTATATTTTTAATGCAGCAATTAATCATAAAACAATACCATGAATCAAACAATTTCAAATGAGGAATTTCACGCGGTCTTAAAACAGCTTCCAAAACCGCATTATCCTTTCCCTGATTTTATTCATCCTGATTTTCAGCAACAACGAGAGGAATATTATACTTGGATTGATACAGAATATACTATACACAGTAAGGAAGCGCGTGAAAAACACAAACAACATCAACTAGCTGATATTGCATCCCGAGGTTGTCCTTTTCTGAAAACAATTGCTGAACTGCGTCCCTTAGCCAATTATACAGCTAATGGAGCAATGATGGATGATTACTTTGACCGTTGTTCTCGTGACGAAATGTATACAATAACTAAACGTATAATGGCATTGGTGACTGGTGAGAATCCGGTAGAGCCTGATGAAAATGGTATATTTCACTTATTTTGGGTCTTGAGACAAGATGCCGTTAAAGGTGGAATTCCAGAACACATTTACAAAAGGTTTACAAAATCAATGAAAGATGTATTTATAGGCTATGCAGAAGAAAAAGTATATTACAGAGCAAATACAATACCTCCATTATCTATGTATCTGCTTATCCGGGAGGAAACAAGCGGTGTCAAGCCTTATTGCTATTATGTCGCTCTACAAAAAGAATATCGCAATATGCCTGATGATGTTTTTGATCATCCTTTTATTAAACGTATATACGCTCTTTCTTCTTTAATGATTGGTATACACAACGATATTATTTCGTTACCGAAAGAACTCAGCCGTGAAGGAGATACCATGAATCTTGTAAAAGTACTGCAGCAAGAAAAAAAAAAAATCATTAACACAGGCTTATATGGAAGCTCTTGAACTCCATGATACTTATTTAGAAGAGTTTTTATTATTACAAAAAAAACTTCCCTCTTTTGGTAATCACCAAGAACTTGTTTATGATTATGTCCAGGACTTAGGTATTATGATTGCGGGTGTTTACGCATGGCATACAAACGACACATTCCGCTATATAAATAATGGTTATGTGGAAGGAGAATATCACAGCTAGAGTTAGTTTTTACCAAACAACCAATATTGCAGAGCCTAATTACTGCATTGAATAAAATCTGACTCTTTTTTATTTTTTAAACTATCGCTAAAATTGTAAAATAATATTATTTGAAAAACCCTCGAAAAGAGCCGTTATTACACGAAACTCGTTTCAAGGGTTTTCATTTGATTTCAGGCGCTCGGATATCTTTGGTGCGGTCCTAATTCGTAATCCTTATTCTTTCAAAGCTGCGATCTCGTCTCTAAGCTTGGCTGCTTTTATGAAATCAAGGTTTTTAGCAGCCGCTTCCATTTCTTTCTGCTTCTGCCCGATGATTTTTTCAATGTCTTTATCCCCATAGCTGGCTTTTGTTTCTGCTGCCTTTTGAAGAATTTCCTTCTGGGTGTATTTTGGATCCGGGAAATCTTTACTCCTTCCTACAAGATTTTCTGAAATCTTTTTATTTAAAGCCGTAGGAACCAGTCCGTTGGCTTCGTTGTGCTGTATTTGTTTATTACGGCGGTATTCTGTTTCATCCAAGGCGGCCTGCATAGATTTTGTGATCTTATCTGCATACATAATCGCCTTTCCGTTAACGTTCCTTGCCGCACGTCCTACCGTTTGTATCATTGATCTTCTGCTTCTAAGCATTCCCTCTTTGTCAGCATCCAGAATGGCGACCAGAGATACTTCCGGAAGGTCAAGCCCCTCTCTTAAAAGATTGACTCCGATGAGTACATCAAAAAGGCCCAAACGTAAGTCCTGCATAATCTGAATACGTTCCAGCGTTTCTACATCTGAGTGAATGTATCTTGTCCTGATCCCGAATTTCATAAAATATTTAGTAAGTTCTTCGGCCATTTTCTTCGTTAGAGTAGTGACAAGAACCCTTTCGTCAGCGTCCGCTCTTTTTTGGATCTCCTCCATCAGATCATCAATCTGGTTCAGGCTTGGTCTTACCTCAATAACAGGATCCAGAAGACCTGTCGGACGGATGATCTGCTCAATATAAGCTCCTCCGGTTTTTTCCAGCTCATAATCTGCTGGTGTAGCAGAAACATAGATCACCTGGTTTTGCATCGCTTCAAATTCCTCAAATTTAAGAGGCCTGTTATCCATTGCGGCCGGAAGCCGGAAACCATATTCCACCAAGGCTTCCTTTCTGCTGCGGTCGCCGCCGTACATGGCGTGAACCTGGGGAACAGTAACGTGGCTTTCATCAATGACCATTAAAAAGTCTTTCGGGAAATAATCAATCAGGCAGAATGGTCTTGAGCCCGGAAGTCTTCCGTCAAGATACCTTGAATAATTCTCAATCCCAGAGCAGTAGCCCAGCTCCTTGATCATTTCAAGATCCAGTTCTGTTCTTTCCTGAAGTCTTTTAGCTTCCAGAGGTTTTTCAATAGAATTAAAGAAATCTACCTGTTTTACCATATCGTCCTGAATGCTTCTGATAGCCCCGTTTAAAGTTTCTTTTGATGTCACAAAAAGGTTTGCAGGATAAATCTGGATTTGATCAAAATTAGCTTCCACATTTCCACTTACGGGATCAAAACTCTGAATTTTTTCTATTTCATCTCCAAAAAACTGAATTCTCACTGCATTGTCAGCATATGCCGGAAAAACATCAATAACATCTCCTTTTACGCGGAACGTACCTCTCTGAAAATCTCCCAGTGTTCTGGAATATAAAGCATTAACTAAAGAATGAAGAAGCGCGGTTCGTGTTACTTTTTCTCCAATAGCCAATGTAATTAGTGATTTATGAAATTCTGAAGGATTTCCGATACCGTAAATACAGGAAACAGAAGCTACGATCAGTACATCTCTTCTTCCCGAAAGAAGGCTGGCTGTTGCAGAAAGACGCAGTTTTTCGACTTCTTCATTAATGCTAAGGTCTTTCTCGATATAAGTTCCGGTTGTTGCAATATAGGCTTCCGGCTGGTAATAATCGTAGTAGCTGACAAAATATTCAACAGCGTTATCCGGAAAGAACTCCTTAAACTCCATGAATAACTGTGCTGCAAGAGTTTTGTTGTGGGCAAGAACCAAAGTAGGTTTCTGGACATTCTGAACAACATTGGCGACAGTAAATGTTTTCCCGGAACCCGTTACACCAAGAAGGGTCTGATATTTTTCGCCGATCTCGATGCCTTGGGTAAGCTTTTCGATCGCTTGTGGCTGGTCGCCCGTAGGTTTATATTCTGATTGAAGATTAAAATTCATAGGAAATGATGTATACAACAAAAATACGAAAGAAATTTTTAGCCTTCATACAGTATTTGGGAATGAATAGTTTAATCGTGCATTTTTTTCTGTCCGTAATCTATACAAATAAAAAAGCGCTAAACTTATAGCGCTTATTAACTTATCTTACTGAAAACTCATTGTAGCTGGTAGCTTATAGATTGTTGCAACTGGTTTTCCTTCTTTGGTGGCAGGCTTCCATGTGGTTTCGTCACTTATTGCTGTAGCTGCTTTTAGGAGCTCATTGTTGAAAATTTCATTATCTCCTGATACCGTTATCTTTGTTGTTTTTCCTGTTTCATCTATGTGGATGTACGCGGCCGAGCTTATGAAACCACCTTTTTTATGGTCAAGTACACTTGTATCTAGCATAAGGCCAACCTTTTTTCGTAAAGCTTCTAATCCCCCCGGATATTCTGCCTGGCTAAAATTTTTATCAGAATTTATATTGGCATTTGTGTTATTACCTTCATTGCCGGATGGCTGTGTTGTTTTTTTTGGAGAAATGGTATCTGCAATGGTTTTTGTATTTTCCTTCTTGAATTCCATTACGGTATTGGGCTTTTCTGTTATTTTTTCGGAATACTCAGAATTCATTAAAGTGACTTGAGGGAATTGCACATTTTTTACAGTCCTTGTGCTTGCTTTTTGAAGATGAACAGCAATAGGGTTGACTGCATATGTCTTTTCTGCGAATAAGGCTGTTGCTGCAATGAGAGCTGTGATTCCCGCCGCTTTTTTTAGGACAATGAATCTGGATTTTTTCTTTGTCATCATAATAAATCGTTTTTTGGTGTTGTTAAAATTAAATGAATGGGTAAGAGGCAGATTCTGAATATTGATAATCTCATCAAGTATCAAATTCTGATATTCTTTTATATCGTATCTGCTGTTCAAAACAGCTTCGTCTGCAAGAAATTCATGGTTGGTGATGATCGTTTTTTTATAAATAAGAAGAACGGGATTGAACCACATGAAAATCTTCAGGATATCCATAAAAATAAGGTCAAGGCTATGCTTTTGGTCAATGTGATTTTTTTCATGCAGGAATATTCTTGGGTCTATTACATTATTTTCTATATAATTTCTACCTAAATAAATAGTATTCCAAAAGCTAAAAGGAGGAAGGTTTTCATAGGTTACCATAACCGTGTAATTTTGGTAGATCATCTTTTCGCCCCGTATTTTTTTGATAGCTGTAATTGACAATGTACTTTTTATTAAAAGGAAAAGAGCAACCGCTCCATAGATGAGCCATACCATATCCATCCAATCAAAACTTACCTGGCCAGGCTGGATTGAGATAATCTGTGTGGCATCTTCAAATATAAGCTTAGATTTACTCTCTGTTTTTGGTGGTGGTACTGTGATTGAAATGAATGGGATTACATGAGAGAAGATCAAAGAAAAAATCAAATAAAAGAGGCTGTCTCAAAAGTGAGACAGTTCTTTTTTTATGCGCAAAAAAGGAAAGCTCAAAGCTTTCCCAGTTTTTGCAAATTGATTAATTTGCTGTGTGTTAAGTAAATCAAAAATAGTCTTTAA